>JAPLSD010000402.1 GCA_026398835.1 Pseudomonas sp. | reverse complement strand
GCCTACACCTCAGCCAGCGCCAACAACGGTTCGGCGTTCGGCGGCTTTAGTGCCAACACCGCGTTCCATAACCTGATGCTTAGTCTTGGCATGTTGATCGGCCGCTTCGGTTACATCCTCCCGGTACTGGCCTTGGCCGGCAGCCTGGCGATGAAGAAAACCGCGCCGATCGGCCAGAACAGTTTCCCGACCCATGGCCCGCTATTCGTGACCTTGTTGACCGTAACCATTCTGCTGGTGGGTGGCCTGACCTTCCTGCCGACCCTGGCGCTGGGGCCTATCGCTGAACACTTGAGCCTGGGCTTCTGAGGGGATTGATGATGAATATGCCTGTTCCTGTAGCAAAAACAGCCGCTGCGGTTAAAGCGCCTGAACAACCAAAAACCGCGATCTCGGCCCTGTGGCGTCCGGCGTTGGTACAAGCCTTCGTCAAACTCGACCCTCGGCAACTGCAACGCGCACCGGTGATGCTGGTCGTCGAATTGACGGCGATCCTCACCACCGTCCTGTGCTTCGTCCCTGACGCTGCGGTGCCGACATACGTTGCGGCGCAAATCGCCCTGTGGCTGTGGTTTACCGTGTTGTTCGCCAACTTTGCTGAAGCCCTGGCCGAGGGCCGTGGCAAGGCGCGCGCCGACAGCTTGAAAGCGGGCAGTGAAGGGCTGAGTGCGCGGAAGAAAAGAGCTGACGCGACCTATCAAGTGGTGCCGGCAACCAGTCTGCGCAAAGGCGATATCGTCCGCGTCGAAGCCGGGGAGATGATCCCGGGTGACGGCGAGGTGATCGAAGGCATCGCGGCGGTCAACGAGGCAGCGATTACCGGTGAGTCCGCACCGGTGATTCGCGAGTCCGGCGGCGACCGCTCGGCCGTCACCGGCAACACCCGGCTGGTGTCCGACTGGCTGCTGGTGCGTATCACCGCCAACCCCGGTGAGTCGACACTCGATCGCATGATCGCTTTGGTGGAAGGCGCCAAACGGCAGAAAACCCCGAATGAAGTGGCGCTGGATATTCTGCTGATCGGCCTGACTCTGATCTTCCTGCTGGTGGTCGTGACCCTGCAGCCGTTCGCCCACTTCGCGAATGGCAGCCTGCCGCTGGTGTTTCTGGTGGCGTTATTGGTGACCCTGATTCCGACCACCATCGGCGGCCTGCTGTCGGCCATTGGTATCGCCGGGATGGATCGTTTGGTGCGCCTCAACGTGATCGCCAAATCCGGTCGCGCCGTAGAAGCAGCGGGTGACGTGCACGTGTTGCTGCTGGACAAGACCGGCACCATCACCTTCGGTAACCGTCGTTGCACCGCGATTTACCCGGCACCCGGCGTCAGCGCCAAGGAGCTGGCCGAAGGTGCATTGCTCGCGTCGCTGGCCGATGACACGGCGGAGGGTAAGTCCATCGTCGAATACCTGCGCGGACTTTATCCACAGCCTGAACCGGCCGCCGATGTGCTGACTGCGGTGCCATTCAGCGCTGAGACCCGCTTGTCCGGTGTCGACTATCAAGGTCGGATTTACCGCAAGGGTGCAGTGGATTCGCTGCTGACGTTCGTTGGTTTGCAACGCCGCGATTTGCAGCCGGCCCTGTCCCGGGAAATCGACAAGATTGCCCAGAGCGGCGGTACGCCATTGCTGGTCAGTGCCGAGGGCAAGTTGCTCGGTGCGATTCACCTCAAGGACGTGGTCAAACCCGGTATTCGCGAGCGTTTTGCCGAACTGCGCAAACTGGGTATCCGCACTGTGATGGTGACCGGCGACAACCCGCTGACCGCCGCCGCGATTGCCGCTGAAGCGGGCGTCGATGACGTGCTGGCCGAAGCCACTCCAGAGAAAAAGCTGGCGCGTATTCGTCATGAACAGAATGACGGCCGCTTGGTGGCGATGTGCGGCGACGGCGCCAACGACGCTCCGGCGCTGGCCCAGGCTGACGTCGGCATGGCGATGAACGATGGCACCCAGGCCGCGCGCGAAGCCGCCAACATGGTCGACCTCGACAGCGATCCGACCAAGTTGCTGGACGTGGTGCAGATCGGCAAAGAGCTGTTGGTGACCCGTGGTGCGTTGACGACCTTTTCCATCGCCAACGACGTGGCCAAGTACTTCGCGATTCTGCCGGCGCTGTTCGCCTCGATTTATCCACAGCTTGGCGTGCTCAACGTGATGCACCTGAGCAGCCCGCAGAGCGCGATCCTTTCGGCGATTGTCTTCAACGCCTTGATCATCGTGGTGCTGATCCCGCTGGCCTTGCGCGGTGTACGAGTACAGGCGGCGAGCGCGGCGCATTTGCTGCGGCGCAATCTGCTGATCTACGGCCTGGGCGGGATTCTGGTGCCGTTTGTGGGCATCAAGGCGATCGACATGCTGCTGACTGCTTTGCACTTGGTGTAACTGCTGCACGCCGCGCCTGTGGGCGCGGCGTTCAACCTGAATTGAGGATTCGATGATGTCCACTCTGTTACGTCCGGCCTTGAGCCTGATTATTCTGATGACCCTGATTACCGGTGTGGCCTATCCGCTGGTGGTGACCGGTGTGGCCCAGGTGGCGTTCCCGGATCAGGCCAATGGCAGCCTGGTGCGCGATGCCGACGGCAAGGTTCGCGGCTCGGCATTGATTGCCCAGGATTTCACCGGTGACGCCTGGTTCCATCCGCGGCCATCGGCGGGCGCCTTCGCCACGGTATCGAGCAGCGCCAGCAACCTGTCGCCATGCAACCCGGCGCTGGCCACTCGCGTGATTGACGATGCCAACAAGCTGTTAGTGCCGGGGCAGGGGGCGGTTCCGCTGGCGCTGCTCACGACCTCCGGCAGCGGTCTTGATCCACACTTGCCACCTGCAGCGATTGCCTATCAACTGGCGCGGGTTGCGGCGGCCCGCAACCTGCCGGTTTCGACTGTGCAGCAATTGGTCGATGCGCATATCGAGCAGCCCCTGGTTGGCCCGCCGGTGGTGAAGGTGCTGGCCTTGAATACCGCGCTGGAGAAGTTGTAGATCTGCGTTGTAGCTATTCGCGGGCAAGCCCGCTCCCACAGGTTAATGTAGTGTTCTTGTGGGAGCGGGCTTGCCCGCGAAGACGGCCGAATAATCACCACATCAATACCTGAAAAGAGATGCCCCAGTATGAGTGACTCCGGCCGCGCCGACGCGCTGTTAGCAGATTTACCCCGCGACGGTCGTGGTCGGCTCAAGGTCTTCCTCGGCGCCGCCCCCGGTGTCGGCAAGACCTACGCCATGCTTCAGGCGGCCCACACCCAACTGCGTCAGGGCGTGAAAATTCTCGTGGGTGTGGTGGAGACCCACGGTCGTGCGGAAACCGAAGCGCTGCTCGGCGGTTTGCCGCAGCTGTCGTTGGTCCGTTCCGAATACCGCGGCGTGATGCTTGAAGAAATGGACCTCGACGGTCTGCTCAAGGCCAAGCCAAAACTGGTACTGGTCGATGAACTGGCCCACAGCAACGCGCCCGGCAGTCGTCATGCCAAGCGTTGGCAGGACATTCAGGAACTGCTGGCGGCCGGGATCGATGTGTTCACCACGGTCAACGTCCAGCACCTTGAAAGCCTCAACGATCAGATCCGCGGCATCACCGGCGTGCAGGTCCGCGAGACCTTGCCTGACTGGGTGTTGCAGGAAGCCTACGAACTGTTGCTGATCGATCTGCCGCCCCGGGAACTGCTGGAGCGCCTGCGCGACGGCAAGGTCTATGTGCCGGAACAGGCGCGGGCGGCCATCGACGCGTTCTTCACCCAAACCAACCTCACCGCATTGCGCGAACTGGCGATGCAGACCGCCGCGGCCCAGGTCGATAATGACTTGACGCAAGGCTACCGGCAGTTGGGCCAGGCAGCTCCGACGGTGCGCGGACGGCTATTGGTGGGTGTCGACGGCGATGCGCAGGCTGAGCGTCTGGTGCGCCACGCCAGTCGGGTCGCCCAGCGTCGGCATCTGCCCTGGAGTCTGGTGCATGTGGATAACGGCAGCGTGCGCGACGAGCAGTCGCGTTTGCGCCTGCAAAGCGCTCAGCAACTGGCCGAACGTCTGGGCGGTGAAGTGGTGCTGTTGCGTGCCGGCGAAGTCGCGAAGACCTTGATTCAACACGCCGCCGAACGCCGTGCCAGTCTGGTGCTGGTCGGTCAGTCGAGGCAGCGTTTGCGTCGTCGGCTGTTCGGCGGCGGGCTGGCCTCACGTTTGTTGCGTGCTGCCCGAGGGCTGGAAATCAACGTTCTCGACAGTGATGCAGACCAGCCGGTACCGCGCATGCGTTCGCCGCATTCGCTGGTCTGGTTCGACTATGTGCTGGCGTTGTTAGCGACGGTACTGGCCAGCGCTTTGGCCTGGGGGGTGGCCAGTGTGTTACCGCTGCCGAATATCTCGCTGGTGTTCCTCGCCGCCGTGCTCCTGGTGGCGGTGCGCAGCAGCCTCGGCCCGGCATTGGCCTGTGCGGCGCTG
>JAPLSD010000687.1 GCA_026398835.1 Pseudomonas sp. | reverse complement strand
GTTGCGGGAAAACTCATGGCGCATGTCCACCGGGTGCAAGCCGAGACGAATCACCGGAGCTTGCTGCCAACGCTGTTCGCATTGATCACTGAGCATCTTCGACAGACCACGGCGCCAGGCGCTGCGCGAACTCCAGACCAGCCCCGGTGCCGCAACCGGAGTGAAGTCCGGCAGGCGATAGAGATGCTGTGGATCACTGGTGTAGCGCAACGGCAGTTGACGCAACGCCTGACGCGTCCCCTCGCTCATCAGCCAGGCCGGTGCGACGAACCCTTCCAGCGGCCAGTTGTAGCGCTGGAACAGCTCGATTCCGGCGTGCAGGCGGGCGAGGGCGGCGTTTTGCGACAAGCTGTAGAACTCGCCCTCATGGGTGTAAATCCGTCGCATGAACCAATCCCGCGGACTTGCTGGAGCCGGGCTGTCGTCGCAATGAAAGTAACCGTGCAGCGCCAGCTCATCGCCTTGGGCCAGGCGGCGGGTCAACAGACGACGGAACCCTGGATGGGCGTCTAGCGCGTTGTGTTTGTGGAAGTCGGGCACTACCAGCCAGGTTATTGGCACATTGCCCAACGCATCGACCGCTTCGACAAACGGCCGATAATCCGCCCAGGTTTGCGGAGCAACGTCATGCAGGACCAGCAACACGCTGGGCATGCTCATCGCTTCAGCCCTGAGCCAGCAACGGCTGCTGGCTGCCGAGCACGGCGTGGTAGTGCCCCAACAGGCTGCCAACCACCGCCTCCCAGGCGTAATGCTGTTCGACATGCTGTCGCGCCTGCTGACCCAGAATAGCGCTGCCATAGGCGAACAGCTCACGCACGGCGTTGGCCATGGCCAACGGGTTGTCCGGGATACAGAGCAGGCCGCAGTCTGGTGTAACGATTTCCTGGAACGCACCGGCGTCTACCGCAACCACCGGAATGCCGCAGGCCATGGCTTCGAGGATCACCAGACCGAAGGTTTCTTGATCGCCGGCGTGGAGCAACGCATCGGAACTGGCCATCAAGCGGGCGACCTGGTAAGCGGGGCAGAACTCATCGATCACGGTGACGTTGTCCTGTACCACGGCCGGCATGGAGGAGCCGACCAGCAGCAGGTGATAGCGCTCACCGAGGTGTTTCATGCAATTGAGCAGCACCGGCAGGTTCTTTTCCTTGGAGCCGCGCCCGGCGAAGATCAACAGCCGGGTGTCTTCGCCAATACCGAGTTCAGCGCGCAAGCCCGGGTCGCGGGCGCTCGGGTTGAAGGTGTGCAGGTCCACGCCCAAGGGTTGTACATAAACGTTCTTCACCCCCAGACCGATCAGCTTGTCGGCCATGATCTGGCTGGGTGCTAATACTCGATCGAAATTGCCATATAGCTTGCGGATATACGCCTCAACATTCGGCGTGCACCAGTTGCCCATACGGTTGCTCGCCAGCAGTGGCAGATCGGAGTGATAAAAGCCGATCACTGGCACGTCAAGTTGACGGCGAGCATCGAGGGCGGCCCAAGCGGTGAGGTAAGGATCGCCGACTTCGATCAGATCGGGTTGCAAATCGCGCAAGACATTACGCCAGGGGGCCAGACGCCAAGGGAAGCGGTAGCCTTTGCCGAAGGGAACGGCGGGAGCAGGGACTGTGTAAATACCGTCCTGCTCGCTCAGATGTGCTCCGGGAATCAGCAGGCTGTGACGAATACCTGGATGACGTCCCAGGCGACGATGTTTGGCATCCAGATAAGTGCGCACGCCACCGCTGGCAGGGGCGTAGAACATGGTTATGTCAGCGATATGCACGATGAACATCCCTCCTTTGCGTTGTTCTCCTTAGGGTTGACCTTTATGAAGAATAGATGTTCGGCGCGGATTTGCGGGGAGGTGTCAGGAAGAGGGGGACGGGGCAGTCAGTTAACGGAAATCTATGCTCTGGCGGGCAATTGTGGCGAGGGGGCAAACGGAGCGCCGCCCGGCCCCTCGCCACAGGTGTTGTGCTCGACGCTAGATCCGGAAGCTGCCCACCAGTTGTTTCAGGCGTGAGGCCTGTTGTTCCAGGTCGGAACACGCGCGCAGGGTCGACTGCAGGTTTTCCACGCCTTCCTGGTTGAGGGTATTGATCTCGGTGATGTCCACGTTGATCGACTCGACCACGGCGGTCTGCTCTTCGGTCGCGGTGGCCACCGACTGGTTCATGCCGTCGATCTCGCCGATGCGCTGGGTCACGCTGTTCAGGCGTTCACCGGCGAGGTTGGCGATTTCCACGCTGTCGTGGCTGTGGCGCTGGCTTTCGCCCATGGTGCTGACCGACTCGCGGGCGCCGACTTGCAGCTCTTCGATCATGGTCTGCACCTGTTGCGCCGATTCCTGGGTGCGATGAGCCAGGTTGCGCACTTCATCAGCCACTACCGCAAAACCGCGCCCGGCCTCTCCGGCCCGCGCTGCTTCAATGGCCGCGTTGAGCGCCAGCAGCTTCTGTCGACCACTTGCTGGCCGTCTTCGGCCAGGCTGCGGGCGTCGCTGGAATGTTGCGAGGCGAGGGCGGCGTTTTGGGCGATTTCCTGGGCGGCGGCGCCGAGCTGATTGATCGCTGCGGCGACGCTGCTGGTGCGTGTTGCTTGTTGGTCGGAGTTGAACATCGACGAGTTGGAGGCGCTGACCACGCGCAGGGCCACTTCGTTGACATGCTCGGTGGCCGAGGATACTTCACGAATCGATGTGTGAATCCGCTCGACGAAGCGGTTGAACGCGGTGCCGAGGATGCCGAACTCGTCTTGAGTCTGGATGGTCAGGCGCTTGGTGAGGTCGCCTTCGCCGTCGGCAATGTCTTGCATCGCACGGGTCATTACATGCAGTGGCTGGAGCAGGATGCGAATCAGCATGCCGAGCAGGGCGATGATGATGACCACGGCAATAAGGGTGGCAACGATTGCCGATGCGCGGAATTTGCTGAGCGTCGCGAAGGCTTTGTCCTTGTCGACGGACAGACCGATGTACCAGTTGACCGAGGACAGGCCCTTGATCTGGGTGAACGTGACGATACGGGTTTTACCATTGACTTCAATTTCGCTGAGGTCTTTGCTCAGGCGCGGAGTGTTTTGCGGGTAGACGTCTTTGAGCGTCTTCATCACCAACGCCTTGTCCGGGTGCACGAGGATTTTGCCGTCGGCACTCACCAAAAAGGCATATCCCATACCGCCGAAGTCCAGCGCGTTGATGCTATCGGCAATCACCTGCAGGCTCAGATCGCCGCCAACCACGCCGATGTTCTGGCCGCCCTTGAGCACGCTGTTGACGATGGAAATCACCAATTGGCCGGAAGCCAGATCGATGTAAGGTTCGGTCAACGCCGAGCCGCTGCTGTTTTCTGCACTCTTGTACCAAGGGCGCGCGCGCGGGTCGTAGCCGTCAGGCATTTTGCTGTCCGGGCGAATGAGGAAGCTGCCGTCCTTGTTCCCTATATAGGCGCCCATGAAGCTGGAAGTGACGGCTTTTTGTTCAAGCAGATTGGCGACGTTTCCCATGTCCGGGTTGAGGGCAACGGACTGCGAAATATTTTCGATCAATAAGCTGCGGCCGGCGAGCCAGGTCTGGATATTCTTCGCAGTGACGGTGCCCATTTCCTGCAGGTAATTGTCCAGGTCCTGGCGAATCGCATTACGCTGCAGATAGTCGTTGTATAGCGTGAAGGAGGCGAAGGCGGCGATAACGATCAGGGCGGCGGCAAGCAGGATTTTATGGCTGAAGCGCAGATTTTTGTTCATCACTTGGGTGTCCGCTAAGGTCTTAATGTCCAGGGCGTGCTGTTATGAAAGCGCGCAAAATGGGCAAAGTTGAAAGTAAGCTGATATTTCCATCTCTCCTTAGGGAATTATCCGACCTAGATTTCAGTCTTTTCTGGTCTCTCGCTTTTCTATATCGACCATGCAGGGTTAAAGATTAACCATGGGTGACAAAATTCGGGCGACTTGCCGGATGGCGTTCTGGCTCAGCTGGGTGTGCGCATTCAGCATGGACTGCGGGCTTTCACTGCCAAAGAAAAGAAATCCCTTCGAGCGGTGGCCGACGGTTTACGTCCGAACCCGGCGTTCGACGCCTTGGCGGTACTGACGGAACTGCGCATTGGTGAGGCAGTAAACGTCGCTAGCAACTACGTCCGTGGTTTGGCGTGGCTGGCCAGACGCTCCAGAGCGGCGCGCAGGTTGGGGTCGGTAATGCCGTCGGCGGTGGCCTGAATGGTCTCTGCGGCGCTTGTCGACAGGTCCATGGTGTGGCCGACTGCGCCTTGTTGCACGGTGGGAGGCTGAACCTTGAACAGAATGCGCGTCAGGCTGGCGAACTCGTCGAATACCTGCAATTGACGTTGCAAACGTTTTTGCTGATAGCGCAACCGGGTCGCCCAATGACCGTCGGTGACGATCAACAGCAAACTGCCTTCGCGCCAGGAAGCCACGTGACAATGTTCACGGGCGGCGGGCTGCAGTTGGCTTTCAAGCAAACGCTGTAAATGGGCCAAGCGTTGAGCGTGGCTGAATATGGCTTTTAAAGGCTTGGCTTCACGAAGCAGGACGGCGGGTGCTCTGGCCGTAAGAGGGCGAAATGCCATGATCAGACACCTGAAGTAACAGAGCCGCCATGTTAGCAGAAAGCACTGAACACGCTTGGCCCATTGCTTTGCAGTCGGTTTACCCATTAAATCAACGAGTAACTTCTGCCGTGAACGGGTTGAAGTTCAGCAAAAAGCCCTTATTTTAAGTAGGCCCCGTCACAGCGCTGTGCCAGCATCGTGGAATAACGCCACTTTCCTCACCACCGTTTCCGGGTAGAATGCTCGTTCGCATGCGGCCATGAGGGCTGCTCGGGCGACTCACGGGGCCGCCCTCCATCCCTATGTGTGGAAGATCCTGCCGATATGTTTGCGCCTTTGTTAAAGAAACTTTTTGGAAGCAAGAACGAGCGCGAAGTCAAACGCATGCTCAAGACGGTACAGATCGTCAATGCCTTCGAAGAGCAAATGGTGGCTCTTTCGGATGAGCAACTGCGCGCCAAGACCGACGAGTTCAAGGCCCGCATAGCCAAAGGTGAGACCCTCGACAAGCTTCTCCCTGAAGCCTTTGCGGTCGCTCGTGAAGCCGGTAAGCGTGTCATGGGCATGCGCCACTTCGACGTGCAATTGATCGGCGGCATGACCCTGCATGAAGGTCAGATCGCAGAAATGCGTACCGGTGAAGGCAAGACCCTGGTGGCGACACTGGGTGTTTACCTGAACGCGCTGTCCGGCAAGGGCGTGCACGTTGTAACCGTGAACGACTACCTGGCTCGTCGTGACGCCAACTGGATGCGTCCGCTCTACGAATTCCTCGGTATGTCGGTCGGTGTGGTCACACCGTTCCAGCCTCCGGAAGAGAAGCGTACTGCCTATGCCGCTGACATCACCTACGGCACCAACAACGAATTCGGTTTCGACTACCTGCGCGACAACATGGCTTTCAGCATGGAAGAAAAATTCCAGCGTGAGCTCAATTTTGCCGTAATCGACGAAGTCGACTCGATTCTGATCGACGAAGCCCGTACCCCGCTGATCATTTCCGGTCAGGCCGAAGACAGCTCCAAGCTCTATATCGAGATCAACAAACTGATCCCGCAGCTTGAACTGCACATTGAAGAAGTGGAAGGCGAAGTCACCAAGGCTGGCCACTACACCGTCGACGAGAAGACCCGTCAGGTCGAGCTGAACGAAGCCGGTCACCAGTTCGTCGAAGAGATGCTGACCCGCATTGGCCTGCTGGCTGAAGGCGAGAGCCTGTACTCGGCACACAACCTGGGTCTGCTGACCCACGTTTACTCGGGTCTGCGTGCGCATAAACTGTTCCATCGCAACATCGAATATATCGTTCAGGACGGTCAGGTCATTCTGGTTGACGAACACACCGGTCGTACCATGCCGGGTCGCCGTCTGTCCGAAGGCCTGCACCAGGCGATCGAAGCCAAAGAAGGTCTGAACATCCAGGCCGAAAGCCAGACACTGGCCTCGACCACCTTCCAGAACTACTTCCGTCTGTACAACAAACTGTCCGGCATGACCGGTACGGCCGACACCGAAGCGTTCGAATTCCACCAGATCTACGGTCTGGCGGTGATGGTTATCCCGCCGAACAAACCGCTGGCGCGTAAAGACTACAACGACCTGGTGTTCCTGACCGCCGAAGAGAAGTACGCGGCCATCATCAATGACATCAAGGAATGCATGACCCAGGGCCGTCCGGTGCTGGTGGGTACTGCGACCATTGAAACGTCCGAGCACATGTCCAATCTGCTCCAGAAGGAAGGCATCGAACACAAGGTTCTGAACGCCAAGTTCCATGAAAAAGAAGCAGAAATCATCGCTCAGGCCGGTCGCCCGGGTGCGCTGACCATCGCTACCAACATGGCCGGTCGTGGTACTGACATCCTGTTGGGCGGCAACTGGGAAGTGGAAGTAGCTTCACTTGAAAGTCCGACGCCAGAGCAGATCGCGCAGATCAAGGCCGACTGGCAGAAACGCCACCAGCAAGTGCTCGAATCGGGCGGCTTGCAGGTCATCGCTTCCGAGCGTCACGAATCGCGCCGTATCGACAACCAACTGCGCGGTCGTGCCGGTCGTCAGGGTGACGCCGGTTCCAGCCGTTTCTACTTGTCGCTTGAAGACAGCCTGATGCGCATCTTCGCCTCTGATCGGGTGAAGAACTTCATGAAAGCCCTGGGCATGCAGTCCGGCGAAGCGATCGAGCACCGCATGGTGACCAACGCGATCGAGAAGGCTCAGCGCAAGGTAGAAGGCCGCAACTTCGACATTCGTAAGCAGCTGCTTGAGTTCGATGACGTCAACAACGAACAACGTAAAGTGATCTATCACATGCGTAACAGTTTGTTGGCCGCCGACAACATCGGTGAAACCATCGCCGACTTCCGTCAGGACGTACTCAACGCCACCGTCAGCGCGCACATTCCGCCGCAGTCTCTGCCTGAGCAGTGGGATGTGGCCGGTCTGGAAGCCGCTCTGTTGAGCGACTTCGGTGTGAAACTGCCGATCCAGCAATGGCTCGACGAAGACGATCACCTTTACGAGGAGACGCTGCGCGAGAAGCTGATGGCCGAACTGCTGGCCGCCTACAACGAGAAAGAAGAGCAAGCGAGTGCCGAAGCACTGCGCACCTTCGAGAAACAAATCGTTCTGCGCGTGCTGGATGACCTGTGGAAAGACCATCTGTCGACCATGGATCACCTGCGTCACGGCATCCACTTGCGTGGCTATGCACAGAAGAACCCGAAGCAGGAATACAAGCGCGAGTCCTTTACCTTGTTCTCCGAGCTGCTGGACTCGATCAAGCGCGACTCGATTCGTGTGTTGTCTCACGTTCAGGTTCGCCGCGAAGATCCGATCGAAGAAGAAGCGCGCCTGCGTCAGGAAGCCGAATCTCTGGCTCAACGCATGCAGTTCGAACACGCCGAAGCGCCAGGTTTGGAGCATCCGGAAGCATTGGACGAGGGCATCGATCTCGATGTCGCCCTTGCCGTCGCGCCGGTTCGCAATGAGCAGAAGTTGGGTCGCAATGAACTGTGCTACTGCGGTTCGGGCAAAAAGTTCAAACATTGCCACGGCCAGATCAACTAAGATTTTCGCCCTGTACTGAAATACCCGCGCCGCGACCGGCATCAGCCGTCGCGGCGTTTTTCCATTTGAAACACTGTCCAACGCGGCGACAGTGTTGGCATCACATACTGTGCTGACATCACATTAAGAGGAGCGTATTCATGGCTGTTGGTCTTGGTCCTTTGCCAACGTTGCACCCGGTTGCCGGTTTTGAACTCGGTATCGCTTCGGCTGGCATCAAGCGCCCGGGGCGCAAGGATGTCGTGGTCATGCGTTGTGCTGAAGGCTCTACGGTCGCCGGCGTATTCACCTTGAACGCGTTCTGCGCAGCTCCGGTGATCCTGGCCAAACAACGTGTACAAGGTCCTGTGCGTTACCTGCTGACCAATACTGGCAATGCCAACGCTGGTACCGGTGCCCCGGGCTTGGCCGCCGCTGAGCGTACTTGCGCCAAACTGGCCGAGTTGACCGGTGTCGATGCCAGCCTCGTGCTGCCGTACTCCACTGGCGTTATTGGCGAGCCGCTGCCGGTCGAGAAAATCGAAGGCGCGTTGCAGGCGGCCCTCGACGACTTGTCCGTGGACAACTGGGCTGCGGCCGCCACCGGCATCATGACCACCGATACCTTGCCAAAAGGCGCGAGCCGGCAGTTTCAGTATGATGGCGTGACTATTACCGTTACCGGTATCAGCAAAGGCGCCGGGATGATCCGCCCGAACATGGCGACCATGCTCGGCTACATCGCAACCGATGCCAAAGTCTCCCGCGACGTGCTGCAGAACCTGCTGCTGGATGGCGCCAATAAGTCGTTCAACCGCATCACCATCGATGGCGATACCTCGACCAACGATTGCTGCATGCTGATCGCCACCGGCAAGGCTGATCTGCCGCAGATCACCGAGGCGAGCGGTCCGCTGTTCGCCGCGCTGAAGCGGGCGGTGTTCGAAGTCTGCATGGAAGTGGCTCAGGCCATCGTTCGTGACGGCGAGGGCGCGACCAAGTTCGTCACGGTTGAAGTGAACGGCGGTGGTAACCATCAGGA
>JAPLSD010000320.1 GCA_026398835.1 Pseudomonas sp. | reverse complement strand
TGTTATGACGCAGGCGCGTGGGAACGATCACACTGTCTGAGTGGACTAATACTAACTAAGGGTTGGCCTTCTGCGCGCACAAGCCTACTGTTCATTCAGGAGGATTCCTATGAACACATCAGATCACATTGAAAGAAAGGTCCTGCTCAACGTGCCTCGCTCACGGGTCTGGGCCGCACTCACGGATGCTGAAGCCTTCGGTGACTGGTTCGGCGTGGCGCTCAAAGGGCAACGCTTCGTCGCGGGCCAGCGTACCCAAGGGAAAATCACCTATCCCGGGTACGAACATCTCGTCTGGGATGTACTGGTTGATCGTATCGAGCCGGAGCTGGTTTTTTCCTTCCGTTGGCATCCCTATGCCGTGGACTCCGATGTCGACTATTCGGCGGGATGAGCAGATGAGCAACATAGAGACGTATCTTGCTGCGCCTTGAGGTTATCTAAAACGGTGCGCCGATCGTCATTCACTGCACGACAGTGTGGTTATGGCGAAAGGCTTACACGCGGTCGATGGAATATCGTCTGTTGATGCTTTGGCTTTGGGCTTAATCTAGCCCCATCAACTGAAGCGCAGGACGCGCTCAGGATCATGGATGATCGACCATTTGCATGGAATGCAGCCGACAGGATGTCGTAATGGTCTTGAAAAACCCGCTTCGGCGGGTTTTTTGTCGTCTGCTGAAAAGTCCGCGGTTTCAGACTTCGACCACTTCACGCAGGGTTTCCAGCGCCCGCTTCAACACCTCCATCCCGATCGACCCCATCGCCACCCGCAGCGCGTGGGGTACATGGGCGGTCGTCGCAAACGGTTCCGCCGTTGTGACCATTACCCCTTTGCGCTCCAACTCTGCAACAACACTTTCCGCGCGCAGGCCTTCCGGCAGCCTGAGCCAGAGGTAGTAAGACGAGGGGTGGGCGACGACATCGCTGTTGCGCAGTATTTGCCCGGCCAGTTCTTGTCGGCGTTTGGCATCCTGGCGCTTCTGGTCTTCGAGGGTGTCGACCACGCCGGTTTCGATCCATCGACAGCCCAGGGCAACGGTCAGCGACGGTGTACTCCAGGTCGAGACGCGGATGGCCTGTTCCAGTGCCGGAACCAGCGCCTTGGGTGTAGCAATAAAGCCCAGGCGCAAACCGGAGGCGACGCTTTTTGATAGACCGGAGATATACACCGTTCGATGGGGCGCGAGGGTGAACACGGGTTTGGGCGCGGGTTCGGCGAGAAAGGCGTAAGCGCCGTCTTCGATGATCAGCAGGTTGTGCTGCTCAGCCAGTTGCGCGAGGCGCAGGCGGTCCGATTCCGACATCACCGTGCCCAGTGGGTTATGCATCGTTGGCATCGTATAAATTGCGCGGACCGGACGGCGTTTGCACAGCGCTTCAAGGGCATCGAGGTCGGTGTGCCCGGCGATCTGCGGCAGTGCTTCGAGGTCCAGTCGATGGGCTTGGGCCAGGGTTTTCAAGCCGGGGTAGGTGAGGGCGTCCAGCGCCAGAATGTCCCCCGGTTTGAGCAGGGCCATCAGGGTCACGGCCAGGCCTTGTTGCGCGCCATTGACGATCAGCACCTGGTCGCCACCCACTCGAATATCCCGATTGCGCAGATGCCGGGCGGCGGTTTGCCGTTCGTGGTGGCGGCCGCCCTGAGGCGCGGAATGCAGCAGCGCATCGAGGTCGCCCGAGGCGGCAATCGCCCGCAAGCCGTCGCGCAGCAATTCCGCCTGGCCGGGGACTGAAGGGTAATTGAACGTGAGGTCGACGGCGCCGGAACTGAGCGGGTGCTGTTCCAGGCCCAGGCCGCGTGGCAACGAGCTGTCGCGCACAAACGTGCCACGGCCGGTCTCGCCGACCACCAGCCCGCTGGCCTCCAGCTCGTTGTAAACCCGCAGCGCAGTGGCCAAGGCAATCCGCTGGCTTTCCATCAGCGCACGAACCGTCGGCAGTTGTGTCCCGGGTGATAGTTGGCCGCTGCGGATGCGCGCGGAGAACTCATCGACAATGCTTTTGTAGCGAATACGGGTCATGGTTGATGGCTTCTTTGTATCTAGAGCAATTTTTTGTTTGTATCGGATAGGCGTCCTAATCTACAGCCTTTCCAGCAGGAGCGCTGTGGGCATGATTGACCTGGCAACCTTATCGATTTTCGTCGGCGCGGTGATGCTGTTGCTCATGTCACCCGGGCCGAATATGGCGTTTGTCATTAGCCACGGCGTGACCTACGGCTGGCGCGGAGGCGTGGCGTCAGGGCTCGGTATTGGCGTGGCCGACTTGTTGCTGACCGCCCTGACCGCCACCGGAATCACCGCTATCGTCGGCAGTTGGCCGCCAGCCTTTGATCTGATCCGTTATGCCGGCGTGGCGTACCTGTTGTGGCTGGCGTTCAAGGCATTGCGGCGACCGACCTCAGGCGCCGTGCTTGCGGTTGTTCAGGTGCCGCTGAAGACGGTGCTGGTGCGGGCGATGCTGAACAGCCTGCTCAACCCCAAGGCACTGCTGTTTTTCATGGTGTTCCTGCCGCAATTCGTCAAACCCGAGCAGGCACCTATTGCCCTGCAACTGGTTGTGCTCGGCGTCGTCTTGACGCTGGTGAGTGGCGTCTTTCACACCCTGCTTGGGGTTTTTGGCAGCGTCGTCAGCCGTTGTTTTTCCAGTACTTCAAAGCTTGCCCGGTTGCAGTCGATGGGCCTGGCGCTGGTGCTGCTGTTACTCGCCGTCCGGCTGGCTGTAATGTCCCGTCCGGTCTGATTCTCTCCATGAAAGGAAGTCAGTATGTACATCGCCGCATTTATCTATAAACCCGGCCAGAGGGACGAGGAGTTCAATCGCTTGAGCGCGATCATTGATGAAGTGGCCATCAGTATTCCGGGGTTTGTCGGCACCCAATCCTGGAGTTCGGCAGATGGGCAACTGGTCAACGCCAGCTATTACTGGCAGGACGAAGCGTCGATCAAGGCCTTCGCCAGCCACCCAACCCATCTGGAAGCCAAACGCCAATACCGTAAATGGTACGAGGGTTACCAAGTAGTGATTTCCAGGGTTGAGCGGGCTTATGGCGATGGCACGATCATGTCTTTTGTGGCCATTAATCGGCAGGGTACGGCGGTTTAGTCATGGTCAGGCTGCGGAGTTGCAATTGTGGCGGGGACTCCCTCGCCACAGATTTTGTGTTTGCAGTGCCAATGAGTTTTACCAGTTTTGATTCAACCCAACCGCGACCCGATCGACAATCTCTCTCCGCAGCTTGCGCGATTGCGCCGAGCGCCGATTGGCTTCCTCCAACACCGCGCGCGGTGCGGTTTGCGGGCTGCCGGAGTCGAACGGTGGGGCCGGGGCATATTCGAGTTGCAACTGCACCAGTTGCGCCGCGTCTTCGCCGAACAACTCGCTGGCCAGGGTCAGGGCGAAATCAATCCCGGCGGTAATGCCGCCACCGGTCAACACATTGCCGTCGCGCACCACACGATCATGCACGGCAATGGCGCCCAACGGGCCAAGCAGTTCGTGGTAAGCCCAATGGGTGGTTGCGCGTTTGCCGCGTAGCAGTCCGGCGGCGCCCAGCACCAGGGCTCCAGTGCAAACCGACGTGATGTAGCGCGCAGTGGCGGCCTGGCGTTTGATGAAATCGAGGGTTTCGGTGTCCTCCATCAACGGTCCGACGCCGCTGCCACCGGGAATGCAGATCACGTCCAGCGCTGGACAGTCGTCGAAACTGATGGTCGGGATCAACACCAGGCCGGTGCTCGACATCACCGGTTCGCGGTCCTTCCAGATCAAATGCACGGTGACGTCCGGCAGCGAGGCCAGCACGTCATAAGGCCCGGTCAGGTCGAGTTGCTGAACCTGTGGAAACAACAGAAAACCGATCTGCAGCGTCATTGCGCAATCCTCTTGGTCGATCCAATGCACTCACCCGGCATGGGTGGACGGCTTCACTCTATCCACGTAGGATTTGGCGTATACGCCAATAAGCCCACGATTTACGCCAATCATGCCGACCCCACCGAAAGCTGTTTATGTGCTGGCCTTTGCCAACGTGCAAGTGCTCGATGTGACTGGGCCATTACAGGTCTTCGCGTCGGCCAATGACCTGGCCCGTCAGCAAGGTTTGCTGCCGCCCTATGCGCCAACGGTGATTGCTGCGCAGACCGGGCCGGTGATGTCTTCGGCCGGGCTGGCGCTGGTGGCCGATCCGCTGCCGGCAAAGGGCGCGCCGTCCGACACGCTGATCATCGCGGGAGGTTGGGGTGTTTATGCGGCGGCCGAAGACGCCAGCCTGGTGGAGTGGGTACGCCAACAGGCATCGGTCTCACGGCGCGTTGCCTCAGTCTGCACCGGCGCCTTTCTGTTAGCCGCCAGCGGTTGGCTCGACGGTCGCCGGGTGGTCACTCACTGGACCCGTTGTGAACAGCTGGCACAGCAGCATCCGCAACTGCGGGTCGAGCCCAATCCGATCTTCATCAACGACGGACCGGTCTGGACCTCGGCCGGGGTCACCGCCGGCATCGACCTGGCGCTCGCGATGGTTGAAGAGGACCTCGGCCGCGCCATGGCTCTGGAGGTTGCGCGGCAACTGGTGGTGTTCCTCAAGCGTCCGGGCGGGCAATCGCAATTCAGTGTGACCTTGTCCCTGCAAAAAGATGGCAATCGCTTCGACGAGCTCCATGCCTGGATCGCCGAGAACCTGGCCAAGGAACTCAACATTCCAACCCTGGCGCTACAGGCGGGGATGAGCGACCGCAGCTTTGTGCGGCATTACCGGGCCGAGACGGGCCAGACCCCGGCCCGCGCGATTGAGTTGATTCGAGTGGAGACCGCGCGGCGGTTCTTGTGCGATACCGGCGTGCCGATCAAACGGGTGGCGGTGCAATGCGGGTTTGGCAGTGAGGAAACGCTACGGCGCAGTTTCTTCAGGGCCATGGGCGTGACGCCGCAGGCTTATCGCGAGCGGTTTTCAGGGGAGGACGTTGGTGTAGAAGGCTGATTCAGCTTTTTTCGAGATTCTTGACACTGCACCATCGGCTTCTCTAGGATGCTGCTCATGCGCCGATTTAAACAGCTACTTGCGGGGCGCCAGGTGACTCAACAGGTCACCGATAGAAGCTTGAAACAGGCTTCGAAATACCGCTAAAGCGCTGGTTCGGTGTTGCCTCTCACCTGCCATGCAGACTTTTGAGGCAGAGACACGACACGATGAATGCACTACGCCCCCTTATACGTCTGGCGCCGATCACGGCGGACCTCACCCAGCGCAATCCAAAAATCCTTCTCGGCGGTAAACACCAGCCCACTTTGCTGCGCTATCTCGATGGCTGGCCACGACGCACGGGTGGTCCTTCGGCCTTCCTGATTCAGTTTGTCGAAGACGGGGAGTCGCTGGCGCGTTTTGCCAGCGACAGTTTCGATTTGGCGGTGATTCAGTCACCCAGCGCCGAGAACGCAGCAGAAGTCATCAAGCAACTGACGCGAATCACCCGCCAAGGGCTGATTACCCGTCGCTGAGGCTTAGGGGGTTAGCCCTTTGCGCTACTGCGTTGCAGCATGGCGTTCAGTGCAGTCTTGGCTTCGGGGCTGTTCAGGCGTTCTATAAACAGCAGGCTTTCCCGGCGGATGGTTTCCTCCAGTTCTTTTAGCACTGGCTGTTTAAGCAGCCGTTTGGTGTGCAACAGGGACTCGCGAGGAAGGGCCAGCAGTCGATCGGCCATCCGCTGTGCTGCGGCCAGACACTGTTCGCCGTCGTCCAGCACCTCATTGGCTAGCCCCCACGCCACTGCCTGAGTGCCGTCCAGGCCGTCACCGCACAGCAACAGTCGGGCCGCTCTGGCATGACCGAGCAACCGTGGTAACAGCAGGCTAGCACCGAACTCTGGGCACAGGCCAAGGTTCACAAAGGGCATGCGCAGCTTGGCATTACGAGTGACCAACACTTGATCGCAATGCAGCAAAAGGGTGGTGCCGATACCGATGGCAGCGCCACAGACCGCTGCGATCAAGGGCTTGTCCAGATGGATGACCGCGTCCATGAGGCGGAACACCGGGCTGTTCAGATGGGTCGGCGGATCCTGGAGGAAGTCCTGAAGGTCGTTGCCACTGGTGAAGCACTGTTCGCCCCCGGTGATGATGATCGCGGTGGTCTCGGGGTCTTCGGCAGCGGCAAACAGCAGGTCGGCCAGACGGGTGTACATGCTGTTGCTCAGCGCGTTGAGCTTATCCGGACGGTTGATGGTCAGGGTCAACAGTCCGCCGCTTTGGTTGCACTTGATCAGGTCGTTCATGGGGCTACCTTTGCTTGATTTCACTGGCCGGAACGCTAGCCACACGGGCCACCAAGGGTTCCGGCAGTTTTTTTGTTGTTTTTGGCGTTTCAAAAGGTCGGCGGAGTGATCACCCAGATCACCACCGCATCGACCTCACCGGGATTGCCATAACGGTGAGGTTCCTGGCTGGAATAACTGAAACTGTCGCCTTCATTGATCAGGAAATGACGCTCGCCAACCCACAACTCAAAACTGCCGGAGAGCAGGTATCCGGCTTCTTCGCCTTCATGGCTGTAGCTCTGCTGGCTGTAGGTGCCTGGCGGAAAGCGCGAATGCAGCATCTCTAACTGACGATTGGGCTGCGGGGTCAGTAACTGGTCAACGATGCCGTCTTCGTAATGCACGCTCATTCGGCTGTTCTTGCGCACCACGTAGCCACTGTCCTCGGGGTCAGTGTTGGCTTCGCTGGCGAAGAACCATTGGATGGTGACGCCCAGACTGCGGGCGATGTTGAACAGCGCCGGAATCGAGGGGTAAGCCAGATTGCGTTCGAGCTGACTGATATAGCCTGCTGTCAGCTCGCTCATTTCGGCCAGGGCGGCCAGGGTCATGCCCCGGCGTTTGCGTAGACCGCGAATCCGCGTACCGAGGAAGTGCGGCTCTGTTGCGCCGCTCTGTTTGGCGAGCGCGGCGCTGGCAGGCGGCAGGTTGCTGCTGTTGCTCATTGCGTGCTCCGAACCGGGTGTCGGTCGAGCGTATTGCAACGCTCGAACTTGTCGATGGTCAGTCAGCAAGGACGCTGACAAAGGCCCGGAGTATAAAGCAGCCTCAAAGCTCCCAGGCAACCCTCAATCCTTCATAAATGGCTTCTTCGGCCGTGCGCGGTGCCAGGCAGTCGCCGATCCGGCGAAACTCCACCAGTCCTTGCAGTTGCGCGCCCAGCGTATCCACCGGCTGATGGCCTTGGCACAGCACTAAGGTGTCGATGTCCTCGAACAGGATCGGTTCACCGCTGGCGGTGTGTTGCATGTAGACGGCGCTGTCATCGCAGCCGTAAAGACGGGCGTAGGGCGTGATCGGAATGCCCAGCTTATGCAGTTCGCCGGCCAGTTGATCGCGCACGTACAGTGGCAGATTCTCCCCGCAATGGGTGCCGTTGACTGCCAGTTGCACCTGATGGCCGGCGCGCACCAGCCGTTCAGCGATGCCGGGGCCGATCCAGTCGCAACGCCAGTCGACCACCAGCACTGAACGCCCGAGCGTGACCTCGTCGCGCAGCACCTGCCAGGCATCGACCACTTGCAGTTCGCCGCCGCGTTCGAAGGCCGGCCAATAGGGTTCGGCGCCAGTTGCGACGATTACCAGATCCGGCCGTTCGCGCTCGACCAGCGCTCGGTCGACGCGGGTGTTGCGCACAACGCGCACGCCGGCCAGTTCCATTTCCCGTTGCAAGTTGGTGCTGGCGCCGCCGAATTCGCTGCGTCGAGGCAGCAGCTGCGCCAACAGTACCTGCCCGCCGAGTTGCGAACTGGCTTCGTAGAGCGTGACTTCATGGCCACGTTCAGCAGCCACGGCCGCTGCTTTCATCCCGGCCGGGCCGCCACCGGCGATCATGATGCGTTTGCGTTTAGGCGCCGGTTGCAGATTGCCGAAAATCAGTTCACGGCCGGTTTCCGGGTGTTGAATGCAGGAAATCGGCAAGCCTTTGTGGAAGTGCCCGATGCATGCTTGATTGCAGGCGATGCAGGCCCGCACGTCTTCGCTGCGCCCGGCGTCGGTTTTGTTGGGCATTTGCGGATCGCAAATCAGTGCGCGGGTCATGCCGCACACATCGGCCTGACCGCGAGCAATGATCAGCTCCGCTTCCTGCGGCTGGTTGATGCGTCCGGTGACGAACAGCGGGATCGACAGGCTGGCCTTGAACGTCCCGGCCTCCCTGGCCAGATAGGCCGGTTCGATGGCCATCGGCGGCACGATATGCACCGCACCGCCCAACGATGCCGAGGTCCCGGCGACGATGTGCACGTAATCCAGGTGCTGCTGCAATGACTTGACCGCCGCCAGCGACTCGTCTTCGGTCAGGCCTTCGGGGTCGCGCTCATCGGCGGAAATGCGCAAGCCGATGATGAACTGCTCGTCAGTGTTCGCGCGCACTGTCGCAATGACTTCGCGCAGAAACCGCAGACGCTGCTGCAGGTCACCGTTGTAACCGTCGGTGCGTTGGTTGACGCGCGGGTTGATGAATTGCGCGGGCAGGTAGCCATGGCTGGCGACCACTTCCACGCCGTCCAGCCCGGCTTGATATAAACGGCGGGCCGCGGCGCCATAGCCGGCGACGATGTCGTCGATCATCGCTTGATCAAGCGCTCGCGGCATGACCCGAAAGCGTTCGTTGGGCACTGCCGAAGGCGAGTAAGCGACGGCTAGCAGGCCATCGCTGGACTCCATGATTTCCCGCCCCGGATGGAAGATCTGCGAGAGCACCACGGTGCCATGGGCATGGCAGGTTTCGGCCAGTTTGCGGTAGCCCTCGATGCAGGCGTCGTCGGTGGCCATCAGCACATGGGAGGTGTAGCGCGCACTGTCATGCACCCCGGCAACTTGCAGCACGATCAATCCCGCGCCGCCCTCGGCACGCGCCCGGTGATAAGCGATCAATTGCTCGTTGACCAGATTGTCGGTTGGCATCGAGGTGTCGTGACCGCTGGACATGATGCGGTTCTTGAGACGCTTGCCTCGGATCTGGAGCGGTTCGAAGAGGTGGGCAAACGCTTGGTTTGAAGTCGGCATGGTGCGGGTACTCCAGGCTAGCCGAAGCCG
>JAPLSD010000549.1 GCA_026398835.1 Pseudomonas sp. | reverse complement strand
TCGAGACGAACCCGGGCAGGGCGGTTGAGGGAAATAGCGGCAGGGCTGTCAGTCACGGAATTCACAAGCGAAGCGTCCAAAGGTTTTGATGCGCAAGGCGGCGCATTCTACGCCTTGACGCAATGGTCAGGAAAACTCCTGTGTTAGAGATTTGTAAGCGTTGATCGGACGTCCTGGTCGGGCACGTTCCTGTGGCGAGGGGGCTTGCCCCCTCGCCACAGAGGTGTAGTCAATCCCAAAGCCTGCTGGCCCATGACAGCCAACTACGCCTACACTGCGGCTCCGCGAAAGGAGCCTGCCATGCTGATTGTTGCCGACGAAAATATCCCGCTGCTCGATGCCTTCTTTGGGGGCTTCGGCGAAATCCGCCGCTTGCCGGGACGCTCCATCGACCGCGCCGCCATCGAGCAGGCCGATGTGTTGCTGGTGCGCTCGGTGACCAACGTCGACCGTGCGCTGCTCGAGGGCAGCAAGGTGCGCTTTGTCGGCACCTGCACCATCGGCACTGATCACCTGGATCTCGATTACTTTCAGCAGGCTGGCATCACCTGGTCCAGTGCGCCGGGCTGCAACGCCCGTGGTGTGGTTGACTACGTACTCGGCAGCCTCCTGACCCTTGCAGAAATCGAAGGCGCTGACCTGAGCCAGCGCACCTATGGTGTGGTCGGTGCCGGTGAAGTGGGGGGGCGGTTGATCAAGGTACTGCGGGGTCTTGGCTGGAATGTGCTGGTGTGCGATCCGCCACGGCAAGCCGCTGAAGGCGCAGATTTCGTCAGCCTGGAACAGATCATCGAGCAGTGCGATGTCGTCAGTCTGCACACCCCGCTCAGCAAAAACGGCGATCTGCCAACCTGGCACTTGTTCAATAAAGCACGTTTGAGCCAACTCAAATCCGGCACCTGGCTGATCAATGCCAGCCGTGGCCCGGTGGTAGATAACGCTGCTCTGAGGGAAGTGTTGCGGCAGCGTGAAGATCTGCAAGCGGTGCTGGACGTTTGGGACGGCGAGCCGCAGGTCGACGTCGCCCTGGCCGATCTGTGCGTGATTGCTACCCCGCATATCGCGGGTTACAGCCTCGATGGCAAACAACGCGGCACGGCGCAGATCTATCAAGCGTTTTGCGACTACCGGGGGCAGGCACCTCAGGTCAGTCTCGATGATTTGTTGCCCGCGCCGTGGCTGGCTGACGTCAGTCTCAGCGCCGATAGCGATCCGGCCTGGGCGCTGGCCATGTTGTGCCGCGGTGTCTACGACCCGCGCCGTGACGATGCGGATTTCCGTCGCAGCCTGGTGGGCAGCGTGGAAGAACAACGCACCGCGTTCGATGCCCTGCGCAAACATTATCCGCTACGGCGGGAGATTGATGGGCTGACGGTGAGGATCAAGGGCGAATCGCCAGCATTGCAGCAAATCGTCGCGGCGCTTGGGGCGGTGTCTACTCAAGATTGAGTTGACCCCATCGCGCGCAGCGACCCTAAAAAGCAGCCATAAAAAACCCGGCATCAAGGCCGGGTCAAGAGGACGTGAGGCTATGTATCAGTCTTGCTTGGCAGGCTTGACCAATCGTTGCTCCAGCTCGCGGCAAGCGCTCTGGATCATGTCTTCAGTGATCGGTACTTCGCGCCCTTGAGCGTCGATAATC
>JAPLSD010000500.1 GCA_026398835.1 Pseudomonas sp. | reverse complement strand
CGCGAGCCGGTGCTGGCCAAGTACCGCGATGAACTGGAAGTGCTGGCCAGTTGCGGCAAGCCGCTGTTGCCGGTGCTGAATTTCGTCAGCAGCGCCAACCACCGAGAACCCGACTGGCGCGAAGCCCTCGCTCGGCTCGGGCTGTATGCGCTGGTACGTTTCGACAGCGTCGCGCCGCCAGAGGATGGTGAGCGCCGTCTCTACGAAAGCCTGGCGCTGCTGATGGAAAGTGCTCGCGGTCAGCTCGAACGGTTGATCACTGACCAACAGGCACAACGCGAAGCACGCCAACAAAGCGCGGCACGCTTGATCGCCGAATTGCTGATCGACTGCGCTGCGTGTCGACGCAGTGTGGCCAGCAAAGCCGAGCAAGAACGGCATGCCATCAGCGAATTGCACAACGCCATTCGCCAACGGGAACAGCGCTGCGTCGAAGCGCTGCTCAAGCTCTACGCCTTCCGCCCACAAGACGCTGCGGCCAGTGATTTACCCTTGCTGGATGGCCGTTGGGGCGACGACCTGTTCAACCCGGAAACCCTCAAGCAGCTTGGGGTGCGGGTGGGTAGTGGAATCGCAGCGGGCGCGGCGGCCGGTGCCGGAGTGGACTTGCTGGTGGGCGGTCTAACCCTGGGCGCTGCCGCACTGGCCGGCGCGATCGCTGGCGGTGCACTGCAAACCGCCCGCACCTACGGCAGCCGCTTGCTCGGCAAGATCAAAGGCCAGCGCGAACTGACCGTCGACGACAGCGTGCTGCGATTGCTGGCGTTGCGCCAGCGACAATTACTGCAAGCACTGAACCAGCGCGGGCATGCAGCGATGGACAGCATCCAGGTCGCCACCCCGCAAGACAAAACCTGGCGAGAAGGGAAATTGCCGGAAGCCCTGAACAAGGCCCGGGCGCATCCGCAGTGGTCGTCGCTTAATCCGCATGCGAAGTTGAGTCAGGCGGATAGGCAGGAGCAGATTGAGGTGTTGGCGCAGCAACTCTGATCATTGATCGGTGGTTTAAGCTCCCAACAACCGCCCAGCCTTTTCCTTCAACACCTGCAAATCCATCACCGGCACCCACATGTCCTTGGCCTGCTCATCCCAGTGCCTCATCCGCAAACTGAAGGCATACAACGGGTCCTGTTCAAAGGCTTCAGCCTCTTCAGCGGTCATTACCCCGCCCTGATATTCCAGGGTCCGGCGGCTGGCTTCGCTGAGTCGGTCGTAGTACCCCGGCTCTTTCAACGTCAGATAACGCTTGGCCTGGACGTGATACTCCACCAACCGCGCCATGCGCTCGCTGAAGCCTGCGCGACGCAGATAATCCGCCCCCAACCGCTCATGGCTGACGACGCCAAACCCGCCCATGTTCTCTGCGCCATGCCCGCAGATATGCCCGATGTCATGAAAGAACGCCGCCAGCACCACTTCATCATCGAAGCCCTCGGCCATCGCCAGCTGCGCGGCTTGGGACATGTGCTCAAGCTGCGATACCGGCTCGCCGATGTAATCGTTGTCACCGAACTGCTCGTACAAGCCGAAGACCTCGGCGATCACCTGCTCACTGCGATTCATCAACGTTCCCCCAACAAGGTCGCGACGTTACGTTCAGCCATTGCCGGCCCGACGCTCATGCCCACGCCGGTGTGCATCAACGCCACGCTCACTCCCGGTGCCGCACGCAGGAACGAGAACGGCCCGGGCCCGCGAGAACCATAGACGCCCTGCCAGCGTTCAACCACTTGCACCTTGCAACCCAGCGTCTGTTCGGCCAGTTCGAGCAGCCAGTTGTCGACCTGCTCGGCGTTGAACGGCGAGGGATCGCTGCCGTAATGGTGAGAGTCGCCAATGATCAGCTCGCCATAGGGCGTCGGGCTGATGAGCAAGTGAATGCCGTGCTCATGCAAATGGGGTGATTCACGAAGAATCTGTGCCTGCACCGGCGCTGCTTCCGGTAAGTCGGCGAAGGCGCCGTAGTGCACACAACTCAACCCGGTCAGCAACGCGTGTTGCAGATTCAGATTGATTTGCGGCCGGGCGCGGAGCATTTGCAAGCGGCAGATTTTCGGGTTCAGTTCAGCGATCTGCTCGGCCAGTAGCGTCTGATAATCGTGCCCGGAACAGACGATGATTTGCTCGCCACGGAAGGTGCCGGCGGTGCTGTGCAATTGGCCGGGTTCGATGTCGCGTACCAGTGTAGAGAAGTGAAACTCCACACCCAGCTCGCTGCGTAGATACTCGATCAGCGCCGGTATCGCTTCGCGGGAATACAGTTGCTGATCATCAAGACCATGCAGCGCTGCGCGGTGATGACTGAACTGGCCGCCGTACAAGTCGCGCAATGCTGCGCCGCGCAGCAGCTCGACGCGGTAGCCGTGCTCCACCGCGCGTCCGGCGCAGAAGGCCTGGAGTAATTGTTCTTCGGCTTCGGTGCGGGCAAACAGATAAGAACCGTTGCGCTTGAGCTGCAAACCAGCCACCTGCGCCCATTGGCCCCAGATTTCGCGGCTGGCTCGCGCCAGTTCTAGCATCGGTCCCGGTGGTTGACCCGTGACCAACGCCTGACCGAAGTTGCGCACCGAGGCACCCAACGGTGTGGCGCTACGCTCGAAGACCTTGACCCGCAAGCCGCGTTTGGCTGCGGCATAAGCGTGGGATAAACCAAGAATCCCCGCGCCGACAATCAGCATGTCGCTGTGATTAGCCATG
>JAPLSD010000659.1 GCA_026398835.1 Pseudomonas sp. | reverse complement strand
CGAACATGGCTCTCTGGAAGTACCACTGCATTTGCGCAATGCGCCGACCAAGCTGATGAAGCAGCTGGGTTATGGCGACGAATACCGTTATGCCCACGATGAGCCCGATGCTTACGCCGCCGGTGAGGACTACTTCCCGGACGATCTTGAGCCGCAGCACTTCTACCAGCCGGTGCCCCGTGGCCTGGAACTGAAAATCGGCGAGAAGCTCAATCACCTTGCGGCATTGGACGACGCGAGTCCTCGTAAACGGAGAAAGTAGTGATTCGAACGATTCTTGCGGTGTCCATTGCCGGTATCGCTGGTACATTATTGCGTTTTGCAGCTGGCAACTGGGTCAGCGCGAACTGGCCACGGCATTTCTACGCTGCGACCCTGGCGGTCAATATCATTGGCTGCCTGATTATCGGCGTGCTGTATGGCCTGTTTTTGTTACGCCCTGAAGTGCCGTTTGAAATTCGTGCCGGCTTGATTGTCGGCTTCGTAGGCGGCCTGACGACTTTTTCATCCTTTTGGCGGCCTGACGACTTTTTCATCCTTTTCACTGGATACGGTGCGCTTGCTGGAAACCGGGCAAGCGCCGCTGGCCTTGGGCTATGCGGCTATCAGCGTATTCGGCGGGCTGCTCGCGACCTGGGCTGGCCTGTCCTTGACCAAACTTTGATAAACGAGAGACCGACATGCTCGATTCCAAACTGTTACGTAGCAACCTCCAGGACGTAGCGGATCGCCTGGCATCCCGTGGCTTCACCCTGGATGTTGCACGCATCGAAGCGCTGGAAGAACAGCGCAAGACCGTCCAGACCCGCACCGAACAACTGCAGGCTGAACGTAATGCGCGCTCCAAATCCATCGGTCAGGCCAAGCAGCGCGGTGAAGACATCGCGCCGTTGATGGCCGACGTCGAGCGCATGGGGAACGAGTTGAATACCGGCAAAGTCGAGCTGGACGCGATCCAGAGCGAGCTGGATTCGATCTTGCTGAATATCCCGAACCTGCCTCACGAGTCCGTGCCGATTGGCGCCGATGAAGAGGCCAACCTCGAAGTGCGTAGATGGGGCAAGCCGACCACCTTCGATTTCGAGGTCAAGGATCACGTTGCCCTGGGCGAAAAATTCGGTTGGCTGGATTTCGAGACCGCGGCCAAGCTTTCTGGCGCGCGTTTCGCGTTGCTGCGCGGGCCGATCGCTCGTCTGCACCGCGCGCTGGCGCAGTTCATGATCAACCTGCACATCAATGAACACGGCTACGAAGAAGTTTACACCCCGTATCTGGTTCAGGCGCCGGCACTGCAAGGCACCGGTCAATTGCCGAAGTTCGAAGAAGACCTGTTCAAGATCAGCCGCGAAGGCGAAGCCGACTTGTACCTGATCCCGACCGCTGAAGTGTCGCTGACCAACATCGTGTCCGGCGAAATTCTCGATCCCAAGCTTCTGCCGTTGAAGTTGGTCGCCCATACGCCGTGCTTCCGCAGTGAAGCCGGTGCGTCGGGTCGCGATACCCGGGGCATGATTCGTCAGCACCAGTTCGACAAGGTCGAGATGGTCCAGATCGTCGAGCCGAGCCAGTCCATGGAAGCGTTGGAAGGCCTCACCGGCAACGCCGAGAAGGTTCTGCAATTGCTGGAGCTGCCATATCGCGTGCTGGCGCTGTGCACTGGCGACATGGGGTTCAGTGCGGTCAAGACCTACGACCTGGAAGTCTGGATCCCGAGCCAGGACAAATACCGCGAGATTTCGTCGTGCTCCAACTGCGGTGACTTCCAGGCTCGCCGTATGCAGGCGCGCTGGCGTAACCCGGAAACCGGCAAACCTGAACTGGTTCACACCCTGAACGGTTCTGGTCTGGCAGTTGGCCGTACGCTGGTGGCGGTGCTGGAAAACTATCAGCAGGCCGACGGTTCGATCCGTGTGCCGGCCGTGCTCAAACCGTACATGGGTGGCATTGAGGTCATCGGCTAAATGGAATTTCTGCCGCTGTTCCACAACCTGCGTGGCAGTCGTGTGTTGGTCGTCGGCGGGGGGGAGATTGCCTTGCGCAAATCCCGCTTGCTGGCCGATGCCGGTGCGCTGCTGCGGGTGGTTGCACCTGAGATAGAAAGCCAGCTGCGCGAGTTGGTGCAGAGCAGTGGCGGTGAATTGATTTTGCGCGGTTATGCCGAGGCTGATCTCGAGGGTTGTGTGCTGATTATCGCAGCCACTGACGACGAACCGCTCAACGCGCAGGTTTCCAAAGATGCGCATCAGCGTTGCGTGCCGGTCAACGTGGTCGATGCTCCAGCATTGTGCAGCGTGATTTTCCCGGCGATTGTCGACCGTTCGCCATTGGTCATCGCAGTCTCCAGCGGCGGCGATGCGCCGGTGCTGGCACGGCTGATTCGGGCCAAGCTGGAAACCTGGATTCCGTCGACCTACGGCCAGCTGGCGGGTTTGGCGGCGCGCTTTCGCAACCAGGTCAAAGGTCTGTTTCCGGATGTGCAGCAGCGTCGGGCGTTCTGGGAAGATGTTTTCCAGGGGCCGATTGCCGACCGCCAACTGGCCGGGCAGGGCGCGGAAGCCGAGCGCTTGTTGCTAGCCAAAATCGATGGCACCGCGCCTGTTGCAACGGGTGAGGTCTATCTGGTTGGGGCCGGGCCGGGTGATCCGGACCTGTTGACCTTCCGTGCCCTGCGGCTGATGCAGCAAGCGGATGTGGTGTTGTATGACCGTCTGGTCGCTCCGGCGATTCTTGAGCTGTGCCGTCGCGATGCTGATCGGGTCTATGTCGGCAAGCGTCGGGCGGATCACGCGATACCTCAGGAGCAGATCAATCAGCAATTGGTTGATCTCGCCAGGCAGGGCAAGCGGGTGTTGCGCCTCAAAGGTGGCGATCCGTTTATCTTCGGCCGTGGCGGCGAAGAGATCGAAGAATTGGCGGCCCAGGGCATTCCGTTTCAGGTCGTGCCAGGTATTACTGCGGCGAGCGGTTGTGCGGCTTATGCCGGGATTCCACTGACACATCGCGATTATGCGCAGTCGGTGCGTTTCGTGACCGGGCACCTGAAGGATGGCACCTCGGATCTGCCGTGGAGCGATTTGGTAGCTCCGGCGCAGACGCTGGTGTTCTATATGGGGTTGATTGGCTTGCCGATCATCTGCAATGAACTGATCAAGCATGGTCGTTCTGCGGATACTCCGGCAGCACTGATCCAGCAGGGCACCACCTCGAACCAGCGGGTCTTTACCGGCACGCTGGCCAACCTTCCACAGTTGGTTGCCGAGCACGAAGTGCACGCGCCGACGCTGGTGATTGTTGGGGAAGTGGTACAGCTTCGCGAGAAGCTGAAATGGTTCGAAGGGGCGCAGTCGCAGGTCTGAAAAAGCATCGCGGGCAAGCCTTGCTCCTACATTGAATGTGTGTCGGGCCACAATCATGTGATCGATACAAAACCCGTAGGAGCGAGGCTTGCCCGCGATGAGGCCATCAAGGCCAGTAAAAAACTCTGATCAGACCTCGGCCTTTTGCCATACCCCTTTCCCACTCAACCGTTCCCGATCATGACTGGCATTGAAATCCTGCGCAGGCCCTTTTGGCACGATCCCGGTAGGATTAATCGTGCGATGGCTCGCGTAGTAATGCCCCTTGATGTGAGTAAAATCCACGGTCTCGGCAATCCCCGGCCATTGATACAGTTCCTGTAGCCAGTTCGACAGATTCGGGTAATCGGCAATTCGCCGCAGATTGCATTTGAAGTGGCCGTAATACACCGCATCGAAGCGAATCAGCGTAGTGAACAGTCGGATATCGGCTTCGGTGAGGTATTCGCCGGCCAGATAGCGCCTCTCACCCAGTCGCTTTTCCAGCCAGTCGAGCTCGGCGAACAGGCCGTCGAAGGCTTCTTCGTAAGCCGTCTGCGAGGTGGCGAACCCAGCCCGGTAAACACCGTTATTCACCGCTGGATAGATCCGCGCGTTCAGCTCATCGATCTCTGCCCGTAGAGGTTGCGGGTAGAAGTCCAGACCGTTCCCGGTCAAGTCATCGAAGGCGCTGTTGAACATGCGGATGATTTCCGCCGATTCATTGCTGACGATGCGATTC
>JAPLSD010000703.1 GCA_026398835.1 Pseudomonas sp. | reverse complement strand
ACGGGCCGACGGCATACCCAATATTGGTCAGCGTGTATTTGATCGAGAACACTTCGCTGCGATCAGTGACGGGAAGCAGGCTGCCAAATCCTGATTTGACCGCGATATCAATGACCGCATAAGCCAGGTTGATCAACACCAGGCAGATGTAGAAGAGCCAAAGATCGCGAGCAAGAAACGTCCCGAGAAACCCCAGTGTGAACACACCGCTGAAGCCCAGAATTAGCCGGTACCTGGACATCTTGTCGACCAGAAAGCCACCGTAAAGACTCAATAACGATCCGATGATCAGTGTGCTGCCAATGACCAGGCCGATATCGGCGACGCTCAAGCTGAAACTGCCGGAAAGGTAGATGACCAGATAAGGCAGGGTGATTGCTCGCGCCAGGGTCAATATCAGGGACGCCGAAAGCAGCACATTTACCGTCGTCGGATAGTTTTTTAGCGTGGTCAGCATCCTTGCCTCATCGTTCAGCCGGTTATTTTTATGGGATTCGCTAGTCGCATATCGTTGATTGATGCGTTCGAATCAAGCTTACTGGGGAATGCTGTTCTGATTTATGATGTTTTTTATCAAGTTAGCGGAACTGAATTCATGAATACGGGACGTTTATGTTTTCCTCCGAACGATTAAAGGGCATTGATGTATTTGTCTGCGTCGCGGACTCCGGTAGTTTCAAGGCCGCTGCCGAGCGGATGAATCTAACGGGTTCGGCGATCAGTAAAAGCATCGCTCGACTGGAGAGCAGGCTGCAGACACGCTTGTTTGATCGAACGACCCGACGCTTGTCACTGACGGATGGGGGGATTGCGTTCTATCGCACGTGCACAGGCGTGCTGGCTGACCTCGAAGAGGCTGAGCTGTCTCTACATGCCGAAAACACCGAGCCTCGTGGCAGGGTTCGCATTGGCCTTCCAGGTGCCTTCGGCCGCTTGCAGGCACTTCCGGCCATTCTGCGGTTTGCCCAGGACCACACTCTGCTGCTACCGCACATTTCGTTTTCCGACCGTTTCATCGACCCTATCGAGGAAGGTGTCGATATCGTCGTGCGCATCGGTGGTTCGCACGTTTGGCCCGCCGCATTGGGGCATCGCTACCTGGGCAGTGAGTGGCATATCTTCTGTGCGTCGCCCGCGTATTTGAGCAAGCATGGCACGCCTGTGACCGATCGCGATCTGGAACATCACCAGTGCATCGCTTACGGCTGGGCGGACGGAACGGTCAGCCCTTGGAGTTTTTCAGGAAACCACCCAGGCGAAACTGAACGCAAGGTCATACCCGCAAGGTTCGTTGTGGGAGATGGCGAAGGTCTGGTGATTGCGGTATTGGCGGGATGCGGTATCGCGCAGTTACCTACGTGGTTGATCAAACGTCAACTTGAAGAGGGGACATTGGTTGAAGTGCTCCCCCATTTGGCAACCGATGGTCTGGCGATCAATCTGGTTTGGCTAAAAAGCCGTCAGGCGCTTCCCAAGGTCAGTGCTTTGCTGGAGGTACTTGCAGCCAGTTTGACGCCGTCTGGTGGCAAAGGGACAAATAAAATCTTTGCAGCCAGGTGAAGTTTGGCAATCTCACTTACCCACTGCGTCGGCAGGCGCGTGAGGACGTCCTTTACCCACGTGTCTGATCTGGTGATCGGTAATCGGGTGGAGGATATGAAGAAATAATCCAGGCAGTCTCCCTTAGCTGAACCAATGCTGTCGGCGAGCGATGTTTCATTATGTGTCAGGTGGTCTGGCGACTAAGATGATGACGTAAGGTCGTGCGTTGCCTCAATTGCAGCCAAAGGGAACTGAAAAATGAAATCGAACCTTTTCAAAGTCGTGTTGATTGCCGGTGCTTTGCTCCTGAGCGCTTGCTCTGGTGTGACCACCAGCAGCTGTTTT
>JAPLSD010000861.1 GCA_026398835.1 Pseudomonas sp. | reverse complement strand
GGATTACCGCTATCGACACCAATAATGGCACGCTGACCCGCAGTATGGACGGCACCCAGGACGCCATCAGCACCGACCGTTTCGCCACGGCCAGCCTTGAAGGCAAGGTCGACGTTGCAGGGATGCAACATGATCTGGTGTGTTTGGTCTCGATGACGAATACCGCAAGATCTACCGCGCCGACCTGATCCGTCAGAAAAGCCTGACGACCTTCAGTTACACCGACCCGGTGTATGGGCGTGAAGTGGCAGGCACTACCGTCAGCCCGGCCGACAGCGCTCAGACTGATTTACTGCGCAGCGATTCGGTGTTCCTGCAGGATTCGATCCACCTCACCGATCAGTGGATTCTGGTGGGCGGTGCGCGCTTCCAGGAGTACGACCAGTACGCCGGCAAGGGCCAACCGTTCAAGGCCAACACCGACAGCAACGGGCAGAAATGGGTGCCGCGCGCCGGGCTGGTGTATCGCTACACCGATGAGCTGTCGTTCTACGGCAGCTACACTGAATCGTTCAAACCCAACTCGACCATCGCACCCCTCAGCGGCAGCACCGTGGTACTCGACGGCTCCGTGGCGCCGGAAGAAGCCAAGTCCTGGGAACTGGGCGCCAAGCTCGACATGCCGGGTCGTGTGACCGGCAACATCGCGCTGTTCGACATCAAAAAACGTAATGTGCTGGTGTCGAACTCCGAAGGCCCGACGACGATTTACAGCGCTGCCGGAGAAGTTCGCTCCCGGGGTCTGGAAGTGGATCTGGCCGGTCAGTTGAGTGATCGCTGGAGCATGATCGGCAGCTACGCCTACACCGATACCGAAGTGACCGATGACCCGACCTACCAAGGCAAACGCCTGCAAAACGTGGCGAAAAACAGCGGCTCGCTGTCGGCGGTCTATGACTTCGGCACCATCGTCGGCGGTGATCAGCTGCGGGTCGGCGCCGGTGCACGGTATGTCGGTGAACGGGCCGGTAACGCAGTGAACGACTTCGACCTGCCGAGTTACACCGTGGCCGATGCCTTCGCCACCTACGACACCAAACTCGAAGGGCAGAAGGTCAAGTTCCAGCTCAACGTTAAGAACCTGTTCGACCGCACCTACTACACCTCAGCGGCCAGCCGGTTCTTTGTGTCGATGGGCGATTCGCGGCAGGTGTCGTTGTCCAGCACGTTGGAGTTCTAAGGACCGCTAACTGATCGTTCTACCGCAAAAATGCCTGGCGGTATTCGCCGGGCGTTCCACCCAGCGCTTGCCGGAAGCGGTTGGTGAAATGGCTGGCGCTGGCAAAACCACAGGCCAGCGCGATATCGCCCAGCGGTTGTGAGGTCGTGCGTAGCAACTGCCGCGCATGGGCCAGGCGCCGCGCCAACACGTATTGATGGGGCGGCAAGCCAAAGCTTTCACGGAACATCCGCGCAAAGTGATATTCCGACAGCGCACAGCGCCCGGCCAGTTGCCCAAGGCTGATGGGCTCGGCCAATTGGCTGTCGATGTACTCCACCAATTGCCGCCGTTGGTGCGCGGCTAACCCGCCCTTGAGGCGCAAACCCTGACGCTGCCCGACCTGGCTGAGCAACGTGTGGCTGAGCAGTTCGTGGGCCAGGCTGCTGGTCAGCAGACGCTCGCCGGGTTCGTCCCAGTTCAGCTGGATCAATTGCCGAAACCGTCGGGCTTGCACCGGGTCGTCGAGGAAGGTGCTTTCCTGCAATTGCAGTTCACGGGGTTCGCGGTCCAGCAGGGTGACGCAACCGAGGGCAAATTGTTCCGGGCTGAAGTACAGGTGGGCCAGGCGGATTTCGCCGTTGATCACCCAGGCCGACTGGTGTTCGGCGGGCAGAATGCAGAGTTTGTCCGGGCCACCCTTGGTGCCGGGATGTTCACGGCGAAAGGTGCCGGTGCCGCCGGCGATGTAACAGGACAAGGTGTGATGGCTCGGCGCCTCGTAGTCCTGGGCGTCGTGATGGTTGCTCCACAGGGCTGCAGCCATGCCGTCACCGAGCTCGGCGCTGTGCTCCAGACGAGCATTGGGCGAGCGGTTCAGGGCTTGAAAGACTTGCAGGTTTTCCAGTGTGGGCATGATCGTTCTCTCCAACGCCTTGCATCCTACTCCGTAGCCTTGGCGCTGAGAGCCCGGGATCCGACAAAAGCGCAAGTTTATGCAAGCGCGTTCGGGCGTTGCCGGCTGAGACTGGTAGCCATATTCAGGAGTCCTCGCCATGAACATCACGTTATACCTGCTCACCGTTCTGATCTGGGGCACCACCTGGATCGCCCTCAAGCTGCAACTGGGCGTGGTGGCGATTCCGGTGTCGATCGTCTACCGCTTCGGTCTGGCGGCGCTGGTGCTATTCGTCCTGCTGCTGCTCAGCCGTCGCTTGCAAGTGATGAATCGGCGCGGGCATCTGATCTGCCTGGCCCAGGGCTTGTGCCTGTTCTGCGTGAATTTCATGTGCTTTCTGTACGCCAGCCAATGGATTCCCAGCGGCCTGGTCGCCGTGGTGTTTTCCACCGCGACGCTGTGGAATGCCCTGAATGCGCGGGTGTTTTTCGGCCAGAAGGTCGCGCGAAATGTGTTGATGGGCGGCGCGCTGGGCCTGCTGGGTTTGGGCTTTTTGTTCTGGCCGGAACTGGTTGGCCATACCGCCAGTCCGCAAACCTTGCTCGGCCTGGGGTTGGCGCTGTTGGGGACCATGTGCTTCTCCGCCGGCAACATGCTGTCGAGCCTGCAACAGAAAGCCGGTCTCAAACCATTGACCACCAACGCCTGGGGCATGGCCTATGGGGCTGCGATGCTGTCAGTCTATTGCCTGGTCAAGGGCATTCCCTTCGACGTGGAATGGAACACCCGTTACATCGGTTCGTTGCTGTATCTGGTGATTCCGGGCTCGGTGATTGGCTTCACCGCCTACCTGACCCTGGTCGGGCGCATGGGCCCGGAGCGTGCAGCGTATTGCACCGTGCTGTTCCCGGTGGTGGCGCTGAACGTTTCAGCGTTCGCTGAGGGTTACCAGTGGACCGCACCGGCCCTTGCCGGATTGGTACTGGTGATGCTGGGCAACGTGCTGGTGTTTCGCAAACCCAAGCCGCTGGCCGTGACGACCCCCGGCAAACTGGCCTGACATCTCCCTGTAGGAGCGAAGCTTGCTCGCGATGCGGCCAACGCGAATTGTCTGAAACACCGCGTCATCGTTCATCGCGAGCAAGCTTCGCTCCTACAGACAGCCGACTGTTTCAACCTTTCCACACTTGCGGATTGACCAGATCCTGCGGCCGCTCACCCAACAATGCGCTGCGCAGGTTGGCCAGGGCGCGGTTGGCCATGGCTTCGCGGGTTTCATGGGTGGCTGAGCCGATATGCGGCAAGGTCACGGCGTTTTTCAGCTGGAACAACGGCGACTCGGCCAGCGGCTCCTTCTCGTAGACATCCAGCCCGGCGCCGCGAATTTTGCCGTTTTGCAGGGCTTCGATCAGTGCGGGTTCGTCGACCACAGGACCGCGGGAGATATTCACCAGAATCGCGCTCGGTTTCATCAATGCCAGTTCGCGATGGCTGATCAGGTGTTTGGTTTTTTCGCTGAGCGGCACCACGAGGCAAACGAAATCGGCTTCGGCCAGCAACTGATCGAGGCTGCGGAACTGGGCACCAAGTTCCTGTTCCAGTTCGGTCTTGCGGCTGTTGCCGCTGTAGATCACCGGCATGTTGAAACCCAAACGCCCACGGCGGGCGATGGCCGCGCCGATGTTGCCCATGCCGACGATGCCCAGGGTTTTGCCATGCACATCGCAGCCAAACAACGGCGCGCCGACGGTGGCCTGCCATTGCCCGGCCTTGGTCCAGGCGTCCAATTCGGCGACGCGCCGGGCGCTGCTCATCAACAGCGCGAACGCCAGGTCAGCAGTGCTTTCGGTCAGCACGTCCGGGGTGTTGGTGAGCATGATCCCGCGTTCGTTGAAGTAGGCCAGATCGTAGTTGTCATAGCCGACCGAAACGCTTGCAACCACTTCCAGCCTGGTGGCGTTTTCAAGCTGTGCCCGCCCGAGCTTGCGCCCGACGCCGATCAAACCATGGGCATCCGGCAGGGCTTCATTGAATTGCGCGTTGATATCGCCGAGTTTGGGGTTCGGCACGATCACGTTGAAGTCCTGCCGCAGGCGCTCGACCATTTCGGGCGTGACACGGCTGAAGGCAAGTACTGTCTTTTTCATGGGAGAAGGGCTCGTCGGGCGGAGGAGAATGCCAAGCAAGCTATCATTTTTGCCGGGGGTTGCGCGACATAACTCTAATTCGCCAACCTTGCCCCATTCATGCTTCCACTCAACTCATACGCCGCCAGTTCCGCCTGATGCGCCGCAAGAATCTCCGGCAGCGAACCGCGAAGGTACTCGACCCAGGTTTTGATTTTGGCGTCCAGGTACTGGCGCGACGGGTAGATGGCGTACAGGTTCAGCTCTTGCGAGCGATAGTTCGGCATGACCCGCACCAGAGTGCCGTTGCGCAGGCCTTCGATGGCCGCGTAGACCGGCAGCACGCCAACCCCCATGCCGCTGGTGATGGCGGTTTTCATTGCGTCGGCCGAGTTCACCAAAAACGGTGAACTGTTGATGGTAACCATCTCCTGACCTTCCGGGCCGTCGAACAGCCACTTCTCCAGCGGAATCACCGGGCTCACCAGACGCAGGCACGAATGGTTCAGCAGATCGCTGGGTTTCTGCGCGCAGCCGTTGGCTTTGACGTAGGCCGGTGAGGCGCAAACGATGCTGTAGGTGATGCCCAGGCGTTGCGAGACGAAACCCGAATCCGGCAGCTCGCTGGCGAGCACGATGGACACGTCGTAACCCTCGTCCAGCAAATCCGGCACGCGGTTGGCCATGGTCAGGTCGAAGGTCACGTCTGGATGAGTCTTGCGATAGCGGGCGATGGCGTCGATTACGAAGTGCTGACCAATGCCGGTCATGGTGTGCACTTTCAACTGCCCGGCCGGCCGCGCGTGGGCGTCGCTGGCCTCCGCTTCGGCTTCCTCGACATAGGCGAGAATCTGCTCGCAGCGCAGCAAATAGCGTTTGCCAGCCTCGGTCAGGGCGATG
>JAPLSD010000550.1 GCA_026398835.1 Pseudomonas sp. | reverse complement strand
GTAGAAAAACGCCTTGGTCTTGCCGGTGGTGTAGCGCGCCATGTAGTAGGCGATCGGGAAGGCGACGATAGCGCTGGCGATCGACACGACGATGGCCATGCTCAGGGTGCGGACAATGATGTCGAAGTTCGACGGCTGGAACAGCGCCGCGAAGTTCGCCAGGGTCAGCTCGGGAGTGACCGCCATGGTGAAGTCATCGAAGGTGTAGAAACCTTGCCACAACAGGATCAATAACGAGCCGAGGTAGATCGCGCCGAACCAGAGCAGCGGCGGCACCAGCAGCATCGCCAGGTACAGATTGGGCCGGCGATACAGCAGGTCGGAAAACCGCCGCAACGGCGAGCCGCCGGGAGCGGTTTGGGTCATGGCCTGGCTCATGTCACACCTCGCCCGCAACGGTGTCGGTCAGGCGGATCATGGCTTCGCGGGCCCAGCGTGCGCTGATCCGTTGTCCGGTCTGGCGCTGGGCGCTGCTGTCCAGCCACTGATTATTGGCCTGGCTGATGTTCAGGGTCTGGCCGTTTTCCAGTTTGAGTTCGTAACGGGTGGCGCTGCCCTGGTACTGAATGTCATGGATCAAGCCGCTGACTTCAATCTCGTGACTGGACACCGGCCCGTCGGCGAAGCGCACGTGTTCCGGGCGAATCGAGAACGGCTGGTCGCTGCCGTTCAATTGTTTGGCCAAATCGCCACGAATCACGTTGGAGGTACCGACGAACTCGGCGACAAAGGTGGTGGCCGGTTTCATGTAGAGGTTGCGCGGGGTGTCGACTTGTTCGATGCGGCCCTTGTTGAATACCGCAACACGGTCGGACATCGACAGCGCTTCAGTCTGGTCGTGGGTGACGAAGATAAAAGTGATGCCGAGCTGGCGTTGCAGCTTTTTCAGCTCGCCCTGCATTTGTTCGCGCAACTTCAAGTCGAGGGCGCCCAAGGGTTCATCGAGCAGCAACACTCGGGGGCGATTGACCAGTGCACGGGCCAGGGCTACACGCTGGCGCTGACCGCCGGAGAGTTGCACCGGTTTGCGCTCGCCGTAACCGCCGAGGGCGACCATGTTGAGGGCTTCTTCGGCACGGTTCAGGCGTTCGGTTTTGCCAACGCCTTTGACCTTCAAGCCATAGGCCACGTTGTCCCGTACGTTCATGTGAGGGAACAGTGCGTAATCCTGAAACACGGTATTCACGTCGCGCTGATACGGCGGCAATCCAGCGGCTTCTTCGCCATGAATGCGGATCGAGCCGGTGCTCGGTTGTTCGAAACCGGCGATCAGGCGCAGGCAGGTGGTTTTGCCCGAGCCAGAAGGGCCAAGCATGGAAAAGAACTCGCCGTCCTGAATATCGATGGAAACCCGGTCAACGGCTTTCACATCGCCGAACTGACGGGAAACGTTGGTGAACTGGACTGCAAGCGTCATGGTGCGGTGCTCCAAAAAGGCGAGGGCCGTCGCAGCGGCCCTTACCTGGACTTCTGAAAATCAAAAATTCGGATTAAACGTTTTGCCTTTCGCAAAGCTACCTTGTGTTTCAAAGTCGTTCAGGGAGCGTAACGAGCGGCGATTAGGCATGTCCGGCCAGCGCACAGCACCCGGAGCGTACGTCAGTACGTGAGGACTGCGAGCACTGGCCGGGCGCGGATAATCGTCGCGCAGTAGCTACCGGAATGACTTTTAGCGGCCGCCCATGATCGCGATGTAGTCCTGGGTCCAGCGGCTGTACGGCACGAACTTGCCGCCCTCCGCCTGTGGGGTTTTCCAGAAGGCGATCTTGTCGAACTGGTCGAAACCGTTGGTCTTACAGCCTTCAGCACCGAGTAATTCGCTCTCTTTGCAGGCCGCCGGAACCGCTGGCAGCGAACCGAACCAGGCCGCTACATCACCCTGGACCTTGGGTTGCAGCGACCAGTCCAGCCACTTGTAGGCGCAATTGGGGTGCTTGGCCTCGGCGTGCATCATGGTGGTGTCGGCCCAGCCAGTGGCACCTTCTTTGGGGATGGTCGAAGCGATTGGCTGTTTCTCGTTCATCAGGCCGTTGACCTGATACGGCCAGGAGCTGGAGGCCACCACGCCTTCGTTTTTGAAGTCACTCATTTGCACGGTGGTGTCATGCCAGTAGCGGTGAATCAACGGTTGCTGGGCACGCAACAGATCAAGCACGGCTTTGTACTGGGTTTCAGTCAGTTCATAAGGGTTCTTGATGCCCAGTTCCGGTTTGGTCGACTTGAGGTACAGCGCCGCGTCAGCGATGTAGATAGGGCCGTCATAGGCCTGCACGCGACCCTTGTTGGCCTTGCCGTCCGGCAGGTTCTGCGGCTCGAACACCACGCTCCAGCTGACAGGCGCCTGCTTGAACACGTTGGTGTTGTACATCAGCACATTCGGGCCCCACTGATAGGGCGCGCCGTAAGCCTGCTTGTTGACCACGTACCAAGGCCCGTCCTTGAGACGTGGATCGATGTTCTTCCAGTTCGGGATCAGCGAGGTGTTGATCGGCTGAACACGCTTGCCGGCGATCAACCGTAGGGAGGCATCGCCGGAAGCGGTGACCAGATCGTAGCCACCCTTGGCCATCAGGCTGACCATCTCATCGGAAGTGCCGGCGGTTTTGACGTTGACCTTGCAGCCGGTCTCTTGCTCGAAACCGGTCACCCAGTCGTAGTTCTTGTCGCTTTCGCCACGTTCGATGTAACCCGGCCAGGCGACGATATCCAGCTGACCCTCGCCGGCGCCAACGGCTTTCAGCGGTTCGGCGGCCTGGATGCTGGCACTGGCCAGTAGTGCGGTAGTGATTGCACTGAGCAGTGCGGTCTTGTGCACGAACATGGGGTTTCCCTCTTCTTTAATTATGGTCGGGG
>JAPLSD010000377.1 GCA_026398835.1 Pseudomonas sp. | reverse complement strand
GCCGTGACCATTCCAGAAAAGCCCGGTAGCTTCAAGGCGTTCTGCGAAGCCATCGGCAAGCGTCAGATCACCGAATTCAACTATCGCTACAACACCGGCAGCGAAGCGCACATTTTCGTCGGCGTACAGACTCATCCAGAGAACGACCCGCGCAGCACTTTGATCAGAAGCCTCGCCGAGCAAGGGTTCCCGGTAATCGATCTGACCGACAACGAATTGGCCAAGTTGCACATTCGCCATATGGTCGGCGGCCATGCCGCCCATGTCAGCGATGAAGTGGTGTTCCGCTTCGAGTTCCCGGAGCGGCCGGGCGCGTTGTTCAACTTCCTCAACAAGCTTGGCGGGCGCTGGAATATTTCGATGTTCCATTATCGCAACCACGGCGCTGCCGATGGGCGAGTGGTTGCCGGCCTGCAAGTGCCCCACGACGAGCGCCATCTGGTGCCCGCGGCACTGGCGGAAATCGGCTACCCGTACTGGGATGAAAGCGACAACCCGGCGTATCAGCTGTTCCTCGGCTGAACGACTACGCTGATGGGCACGGCCTAAGGAATCGAATACATGGAAACGCTGACCACCCTGAAAATAGTCCACGTTCTGGCGACAGTGCTGCTCCTGGGCAGCGCCCTCGGGTTGGCGATATGGGTATGGCTGGCTCGTCGCAAGGGTGACGCGACGGCTCATACCCGAACCTTGCAACGACCTTGGGTGTTTGTCTGGTTGCTGATGGGCCTGGTCTTGCTGAGCATGCCGTTCACGGGATGGTGGATGGTCCACCTGGTGGGCTGGCCATTGGGGCAGACCTGGCTGCTGGCCTCCAGCGTGCTTTACACCATTGCGGCGTTGGCCTGGTTCTGGCTGCTGGTGCGGCTCAATCGCCTGCGCAAGGCGCCGTCGGGGAGCAATGGGAAGTTCACCATAGCGTTGGCGCTGTTCAGCTTTGTGTGTTTTATCGCCATTTCAGGATTGATGGGCGCCAAACCGGTTTAAGGCTTCAGGCCGAGTTGGCCCTATCGCGAGCAAGCCCGCTCCCACACTGGATCTCGGTCGTACACAAGATTTGTGTTCGCTGAAAATCTAATGTGGGGGCGGGCTTGCTCGCGATGGCATTTTCAGTTGCGCAGCGTGATCAGCGGCCAACCCCGTTTCTCAGCCTCAGCCCGCAAATTGGGATCGGGATCTACCGCCACCGGATGGGTCACCAGCTCCAGCAACGGAAAATCGTTCATCGAATCGCTGTAGAAGTAGCTGTCTTCCAGGCTAAATCCGGTCTCTTCCAGCCAGCGGTTCAGGCGCGTCACCTTGCCCTCGCGAAAGCATGGGACGTCGGTGCTGCGTCCGCTGTAGCGGCCATCGACCATCTCGCACTCGGTAGCGATCAGGGTTTCGACGCCCAGGCGTGCGGCAATCGGCCCGGTGACGAAGCGGTTGGTGGCGGTGATGATCACCAGCTTGTCACCGGCAGCCTTGTGTTTGGCCAGCAACTCAATGCCCTTGGGCAGCACGATCGGTTCGATGCAGTCGCGCATGTAATCGCGATGCCACTCATCCAGCACGGCCATCTCGGTGCGGCCGAGGACTTCCAGGCAGAAGTTCAGGTACGCCGCGTTATCCAGCTTGCCGGCCAGGTAATCCTGGTAGAACTCATCGTTGCGTGCTTTGTAGGTGACGGCGTCGAGGAAGCCTCGTTCGCACAGGTAATCGCCCCAGGCGTGGTCACTGTCGCCGCCCAAAAGCGTGTTGTCCAAGTCGAATAAAGCCAGGCGCATTGCAGTTACTCGCTGAAATGTCTGTAAAAAGGCGTCCAGAATACGGTCTTTTCACAAGAGTGCACATAAGGTAGACCGGCTCGTTGCTGCTTTCACAACCTTTGTGGAACAATGCGGCGACATGCGTTTGCGAGGTTGTTGCCGTGATCGACCCCGATGGTTTCCGCCCCAATGTCGGGATCATTCTGACGAATGATGCCGGCCAGGTGCTGTGGGCTCGCCGTATCAATCAAGATGCCTGGCAGTTTCCTCAGGGTGGTATCAATCCCCAGGAGACGCCGGAAGACGCCTTGTACCGCGAGTTGAACGAAGAAGTGGGTCTGGAACGCGAAGATGTGCAAATTCTCGCCTGCACCCGGGGCTGGTTGCGCTATCGTTTGCCGCAACGTCTGGTGAGGACGCACAGCCAACCGCTGTGCATCGGCCAGAAACAGAAATGGTTTCTCCTGCGCCTGGTCTCTAACGAGCAGCGGGTGCGGATGGATTTGACCGGTAAACCGGAGTTCGATGGCTGGCGCTGGGTCAGCTATTGGTATCCGTTGGGCCAGGTGGTGACATTCAAGCGCGAGGTGTATCGACGCGCTCTCAAAGAGCTTGCCCCGCGCCTTTTAGCGCGCGACTGACGACGGAGTTCGACCCCGAGCCATGCTCAATACGCTGCGCAAGATCGTCCAGGAAGTTAACTCCGCCAAGGATCTCAAGGCGGCGTTGGGGATTATTGTGTTGCGCGTCAAGGAAGCCATGGGCAGCCAGGTCTGCTCAGTCTATCTGCTGGACCCTGAGACCAACCGCTTCGTGCTGATGGCCACCGAGGGCTTGAACAAGCGCTCGATCGGCAAGGTCAGCATGGCGCCCAATGAAGGTCTGGTCGGCCTGGTCGGCACGCGTGAAGAACCTCTGAACCTCGAAAACGCCGCGGATCACCCGCGTTATCGCTACTTCGCCGAAACCGGCGAGGAGCGCTTCGCCTCCTTCCTTGGCGCACCGATCATTCACCACCGCCGCGTCGTCGGCGTGTTGGTCATCCAGCAAAAAGAGCGGCGCCAGTTCGATGAAGGTGAAGAAGCCTTCCTGGTGACCATGAGTGCCCAGCTCGCCGGGGTTATCGCTCATGCCGAAGCCACTGGCTCGATCCGCGGTCTGGGTCGGCAAGGCAAAGGCATTCAGGAAGCCAAGTTCATCGGCGTACCGGGTTCGCCTGGTGCTGCGGTCGGTACGGCGGTGGTCATGCTGCCGCCGGCGGATCTGGACGTGGTGCCAGACAAAACCATCACCGATATCGATGCCGAGCTAGGGCTGTTCAAGACTGCGATTGAAGGCGTGCGTGCCGACATGCGCACCCTGTCCGCCAAGCTCGCCACTCAGCTGCGCCCGGAAGAGCGCGCGCTGTTCGACGTCTACCTGATGATGCTCGACGATGCTTCGCTGGGCAGCGAAGTGACTACCGTAATCAAGACCGGTCAGTGGGCTCAGGGCGCCTTGCGCCAAGTGGTTACCGACCACGTCAACCGTTTCGAATTGATGGACGATGCCTACTTGCGCGAGCGGGCATCGGACGTCAAAGACCTTGGCCGCCGGCTCCTGGCCTACCTGCAAGAGGAGCGTCAGCAGACGCTGGTCTACCCCGATAACACCATTCTGATCAGCGAAGAACTGACGCCGGCAATGCTCGGCGAGGTGCCGGAAGGCAAGCTGGTGGGTCTGGTCTCGGTCCTGGGTTCGGGCAACTCCCACGTGGCGATTCTGGCCAGGGCCATGGGTATCCCGACGGTGATGGGTCTGGTTGACCTGCCGTATTCCAAGGTCGACGGCATTCAGATGATCGTCGACGGCTACCATGGCGAGGTCTACACCAACCCAAGTGAAGTGCTGCGCAAGCAATTCGCCGAGGTCGTCGAAGAAGAGCGGCAACTGGCCCAGGGGCTAGATGCACTGCGCGACTTGCCGTGCGTGACCCTCGATGGTCACCGCATGCCATTGTGGGTCAACACCGGCCTGCTGGCGGACGTGGCGCGAGCGCAGAAGCGTGGCGCCGAGGGCGTGGGTTTGTACCGCACCGAAGTGCCGTTCATGATCAATCAGCGCTTTCCGAGTGAAAAAGAGCAGTTGGCGATTTATCGCGAGCAACTCGCCGCCTTCCATCCGCAACCGGTGACCATGCGCAG
>JAPLSD010000869.1 GCA_026398835.1 Pseudomonas sp. | reverse complement strand
TGAGCATGCCGCGCTTGTCTGTGGTGAGGCCGACGTTTTCCAGACCCAGCCCTTGGGTGTACGGCCGACGACCGATGGCCACCAGCACGTAGTCCGCTTCCAGCAACTCGGCGGCACCGCCTGCCGCCGGCTCGATGCTTAGCTGCACACCCGTGGCCGAAGGGGTAGCGCGGGTGACTTTAGAGCTCAACTTGAAGCTGATGCCTTGCTTGCTCAGTGAGCGTTGCAATGTTTTGCCCGCCTCGCCGTCGACGCCAGGGCAGATGCGATCAAGGTACTCGACCACCGTCACCTGCGCGCCCAACCGCCGCCAGACCGAGCCCAGTTCTAGGCCGATCACACCCGCGCCGATCACCACCAGATGCTTGGGCACTTCACTGAGCGACAGCGCGCCGGTGGAGTCGAGAATGCGCTTATTGTCGATGTCTACACCCGGCAATGGCGTGGGTTCGGAGCCGGTGGCGATGACGATGTTTTTGGTCAGCAACTCGGTTTTTCCGCCCTGGCTGTCGGTCACGGTGATCTTGCCCGGGCCGTCGATGTGGCCCCAGCCCTTGACCCAGTGGACTTTGTTTTTGCGAAAGAGAAACTCGATACCCTTGGTCAGCCCGGCCACACTTTCGTCTTTCTGTTTCATCATCTGCGCGAGGTTAAGGGTGGGTTTGACCTCGATCCCCAGGTTGGCGAACTCGGTACCCATGGCTGCGTCGTAGAGCTCGGAGGCGTGCAGCAGAGCCTTGGACGGCATACAGCCGACATTCAGGCAGGTCCCGCCGAGGGTGGCGCGGCCTTCGACACACACTGCTCTCAAACCCAGCTGGCCCGCGCGGATGGCGGCGTTATAACCGCCGGGGCCACCGCCCAGAATCACGACGTCGTAGATACTCATGGCTGTACTCCTGCAGAGGGAAGGCGCGTTTGACGGTAGATGGTCTGAAAAATTATGCTCGTAATATGTTGCGCCTGAACGGCTTTGGTCAAGTGCCTCTTGGAGGGTTTATTCCGCGGCGCCGCGGCTAAGACGAAAGGGATAGGTGTCCGACGAAAACTTCATTACTATCGTTATATCGTAACGAAACGTGACACTTGCGACGGCCTGGGACTTATCCACAGGCTAAGGTTTAAGCAAAGACAAACGCTGGAGTGGTATGCAAGTCGATCTGGATGCGGGTGGGGCAGATGTAGAAGGGCTACCGCGTTTTCAACAAGCGGTATTTCACGCGCGGCGGTTAAAGCGAGTCGGCATTTGCCTGGCAGGTTTGGCAGCGGTGGGGTTGGTGCTGGCGTTTTTCGTCGGACTTTTCGCCCCGCAATCGCTGTGGCCTGCACTGTTGGTCAACCAGGCCTGCGCCCTATTGGTGGTGGTTGCCGGGCTGCAGTCCGCCTGGTGGGTGACGCAATGGCGAGGGCGAGCACTGGGCTCTACGGTCGCGCCACCCGCTGAGCCCGTCACGGATCTGCCGGTTGAAGCGCTCGGCTGGGACGAGCGGTTGCTGGAGCGTATAGGCGATGGCTGGAGGCGACTGCTAGCGCAGATTGGCGCTCCAACGCTCTGGTTGTGTGGTTGGGCGCTGTTGGTGCTGCTGAGCATCGAGCAGGTCTGGAACCTTTCGTTGCCCGGCGCGGCGTTGGGGCTGTCGGCCAGTGTAGGCGCCGCGCTTTCGTTATTGCTGGCCTTCGGCTTGCTGGTGTTCGAACGTCAGTTAGCCCAGGAAAACCCAGCTGAGTGGCCCGAAGCCGCGCAGCTTGGGCAATTGATTCGGGTCGCGATCATCTGCCTGGTGCTGAGCGCGTTCTGCCTGTTGTTCGCCAGTGAAGCCTCGGTATGGCCCGCGCGTCTCGCCGTGTTGATTGGCCTGCTGCCGGGTTTGGTGGCGATCGAATTGCTGCTGCGCGCCTTGTTGTCGCTGTTCAGTCCGCGCCGAGAACAGCTCGAACCACGGCTGTTGGCGCACAGTTTTGTCGCCGGCATGCTGCGTTGGCCACCGCAGCCCCTACAGGCGCTGCAGCACGAATTGCACAACCGCTTCGGCATCGACCTGCGCCAGATCTGGGCCTTCACCTATATGCGCCGCGCATTCTTACCGGTGCTGATAGTGGTGCTGGCGGTTGGCTGGCTGCTGACCGGGATTCACGAAATTCCACTGCAAGGGCGGGGGATTTATGAGCGTTTCGGCAAACCGGTCGAGGTCTTCGGGCCGGGACTACACACCGGATTGCCCTGGCCTGTGGGTCGCGTGCTGAGCGTCGAGAACGGCGTGGTGCATGAGTTGGCGACCAGCATCGCTGAAGCGACTGTCGCAACACTGCCTGAACCTGCGGAAGGTCCCGCGCCGTTGATAGCCAATCGGCTATGGGATGCCAGCCATGTGAACGACAAATCCCAAGTCATTGCCAGCAGCAGTGCCGACAAACAGAGCTTCCAGATCGTCAACATGGACGTGCGTTTTGTCTATCGTATCGGCCTGACCGATCAGGCCGCACTGGCGGCAACTTATAACAGTGCGGATGTACCGACGCTGATTCGCAGCACCGCCAGCCGGATTCTGGTTCACGATTTCGCCTCGCGCACCCTCGACGGTTTGCTGGGGGAGGATCGCACCAATCTTGCCGACGATATCGGTCGCGCGGTGCAGGCTGACTTGCAGAAGCTCGACAGCGGCGTGGAAATTCTTGCCACGGTGGTGGAAGCGATTCACCCACCGGCCGGAGCGGCCAACGCTTACCACGGTGTGCAGGCCGCGCAGATTGGTGCCCAGGCATTGATCTCCCGTGAGCGCGGGGCTGCCAGCGAACAGACCAACGAGGCGCAATTGCAGGCCAGTGTCGCCCGCGATCAAGCGCTCGCCACCGCCCGTGAAGTCAACGCCGCCGCTCAAGCCGCCGACCTGCGTTTTGCCGCCGAGCAAAAGGCCTATGCCTCGGCCGGCCAGGCCTTTGTGCTCGAGCAGTACTTCAGTCAGCTGACCCTGGGCCTGGCCAATGCCAAGCTGCTTATTCTCGATCATCGTCTGGGCGGCAACAACGCGCCGACCATCGATCTACGCACATTCACGTTACCGGTTGACCCTGCGGCGCCGCGTAAAGCCGTTCAGTCAGGAGCCGCTAAATGAGCCAGCCTCATTCCCACGATCAGCATGATCACCAAGACCACGCCGGCCACGATCATGGCCATGGCGGGCATCATCACGGCCACCACCATCATCACCATGGTGACCCGCAAGAGGCGGGGCCGTTTCCATGGCGGCGTATGGCTTGGGCGGCGCTGCTGGTGGTGGTTGCC
>JAPLSD010000874.1 GCA_026398835.1 Pseudomonas sp. | reverse complement strand
TACTGAGCCCACGGCAGAACCGCATATTCGGGCTCGCCATCGCGTGCAATTATCTGAATATCCATTACTACCCCGTAGGACAACAACACTTAGCGAGTCGGCACTTTTCCTTAGAAGTGTAATCCTAACAGCCGCCAAGGTCGCGATGGGGTATCAATCTGTGGATGAGCCTGAATCAGCTCAGGTTTTTTTCGGGCCTTGCAGCTGAAGTTGCTCCGGTGTGTCCGGTAACCGCTCAATCACCGCCAGCTTTTCCGGCAACTGACGTTCGCGCCAGGCACGAAAAGCGTTCAGTTCATCGTCGAGGGTTTTCATCACCCAGGCCAACACCGCGATGTCATCGAGCATGCCGAATACTGGAATGAAATCCGGGATAGCATCGAGTGGACTGAGGAAGTACATCAAGCCCGCCACCACCATCAAAATCGATTTCCCACTGATGGCCCGGTACTCCCCGCGCCAATAGGCCAGACACAACGCCTGTAACAATCGCAGATCATCTTTGAGTTTGCCCAGACGGTTGCCTTGGCTGGCGCCTTTGCTCGCCACGGCAAAGAGCAGAGTCGGTAAACGCCCTCGGCTGAGCAGTCTTCCCGCCAATGGCAAGAATCGAGCGAAATTCCAGGGTGCTTTCATCATCCCTCCCACTGTAATGTTATCCACACAAGTTGTGGATAACCTTGTGAACAGAGCCGCTTTTAACGCCTGAAAGCCCCGTTTTATAAGGGCTGAACTCAGATCGGGCGTTTTTTACTCACATAAAAAAAACCTATAATTTCATTGACTTGGCAGCCAGACTGCGTCTAACACCAGCAACCTCAAGGGTAAGACTCTGCCCGGAGGTGTCCGTTCGCTTACTTTGCCCGCCATCAATCCCCAGATGCAACAACGCCCCGTATAGACGGGGCGTTGTTTTATTTCAGACGCTAATTATTTGGTAGCGTCTTGTTTTGCCGGATCCTTGATCGCCAGCAGTTCCAGGTCGAATACCAGCACCGAGTTGGCTGGAATCGCCGGGCTTGGGCTTTGCGCGCCGTAGGCCAGCTCGCTAGGAATGTACAACTTGTACTTCTCGCCAACGTGCATCAGTTGCAGGCCTTCGACCCAACCCGGGATCACACCGCTCACTGGCAAGTCGATCGGGCTGCCGCGTTCGACGGAGCTGTCGAAAACGGTACCGTTGGTCAGCTTGCCGGTGTAGTGAACAGTCACTACGTCGGTCGCCTTAGGCTGAGGGCCATCGGCTTTCTTGACCACTTCGTATTGCAGACCAGAAGCGGTGGTGGTTACACCGGCCTTCTTGGCGTTATCTTCGAGGAATTTCTTGCCAGCGGCTGCCGACTCTTCACTCATCTTGGCCATACGTTCTTCAGCACGCTTCTGCAGTGCAGCGAAGGCTTCGACCAGTTCGTCGTCTTTCAGCTTCTGTTCTTTCTTGCCGACGGCATCTTCGATGCCTTGGGCTACCGCTTTGGAATCCAGATCATCCATGCCTTCTTGGGCAAGGCTTTTGCCCATGTTCAGGCCGATACCGTAGGAAGCTTTTTGCGCCGGGGTTTTCAGCTCTACGCTGGTCTGCGAATCACAACCCGCAAGTACCAGGCCAACCAGGGCCACCGCCGCCGCCAACCGATGCTGTTTCATGCTATTTCCTTGTTCATGCGCCTAAAGGGCAATCGAGAGTAAAGTCGCGAGCTTATCAGGCGGCCACGACCAATGGCTACCGGCATGAGAGCAGGAAATTTCCGATAAGTTCACGTCTTTAAACGTATTTTGCGCCATTGGTCAGCTTTGACCGTCGGCACAAACTCACAACCGGACAGGCCGTTTCTCACTGAGTCAGCCGTAATGGCTACTTGCCGCATCACTTGGGCTAAGGCATAAGGGGCAATTAACCGACAAGGATGTTTAACTTGCACCACCTATCTCGTGTGCTATTGGCGATTGTCGCCCTGCTCTGTCTCGGCCTGGCCATCGTTCTGTATTACGTCGTCAACCCGAAGCTGCCCGGCTATGTGCCCGTCAAACAGGTGCATTACCTTGAACAGTGGAACGCCGCGGACCGCCAGACCTATTACTTCACGCCCCAGGGCACTCAGGTTAAAGGTCTGCGCTACGACTGGTTCGGCGCGCTGGAGTTACCGTTTTCCGAACAGCGTTTCGCAACCCCTGAGTACCTCGCCCGTTTCGGCTTTCTCATCGACCCTGTGCAGAAAGCCAACCCGAATAATCCCGGCAACCTGCCGGTCGGCTTTGCCCGCCATCAGAATCCCGGCAGTAAAGAAGAGTTTCTGGATATTACCTGCGCTGCCTGCCACACCGGTGAGCTGCGCTACAACGGCCAGGCCGTGCGGATCGACGGTGGTTCAGCCCAGCATGTTCTACCGTCCAGCGTTCCCACACTGCGGGGCGGCAGCTTTGGCCAGGCACTGGTGGCCAGTCTCGCCTCTACTTATTACAACCCATGGAAATTCGAACGGTTTGCACGCAATGTCCTTGGTCAGGACTACGATGCGCAACACCAGCAACTGCGCAAAGCATTCAAAACGTCTCTGGATACCTTCCTGAGCGTTGCCTGGAACGATACCCATCGCGGCCTCTATCCCACTGAAGAAGGTCCTGGCCGCACCGACGCGTTCGGGCGCATCGCCAACGCCAGCTTCGGCGACGCCATTTCTGCGGACAACTACCGAGTGGCCAACGCCCCGGTGGACTATCCACAGCTATGGGAGATGTGGACCTTCGATTGGGTGCAGTGGAATGGCTCGGCTCAACAGCCGATGGCACGCAACATCGGCGAAGCTCTTGGGGTTGGCGCTACGTTGAGTTTCTTCGATGCAGCAGGCCAGCCCCTCAAAGGTGACGCTCGTTACCCGTCCAGCGTGCGCGTACGAGACCTGCACCTGATCGAAGAAACCCTGCAACGGCTCAAGCCGCCAGCGTGGCCCGAAGAGCTGCTCGGTAGCATCGACAAACCTTTGGCCGCCAAAGGTCGGACATTGTTCACCGAGAACTGTGCCGGCTGCCACGTACCGACCGTGACACAAAGCAATGGCCGCCCCCTGCAAACCTTGAAAATGCTGCCAGTGGAGGTGATCGGTACCGATCCAGGCGCCGCCAACAACATTGCCGACCATCGCTTTGATCTGACGGCCCTGCAATGGGACCCGGCGGAACTGGCGAGTCTGGATGTCAAACTGCATCCAACCCCCACCGAGCTTCTGGACCTGAGCAAACTCTCGGTGGCCAAAGGGCTGGCCTACGTCACCGCTTTCGTCGAGAACAAGGCTTACCGCGACGCGAACGTCACGCCTGCTGAACGCCCGGCTCTGGATGGATTCGGCTTGCCAATCGGGGTTCGCGAGTTGCGCGCTTACAAGGCTCGTCCGCTGGCAGGCGTCTGGGCCACGGCGCCGTTCCTGCATAACGGTTCGGTTCCCAGCATCTACCAATTGCTCTCACCGCAGGATGAACGCGCGACCACCTTCTATAAGGGCACTTTCGAGTACGACCCACGCCACCTTGGTTATCGCACCGAAGCCTTTACCAATGGTTTCGTGTTCGACACGCGGATCACCGGCAACCATAACAGCGGTCATGAGTTCCGTGCCGGCGAGCGTGGGAACGGGGTCATCGGACGCTTGCTGCAACCCGAAGAGCGCTGGGCCTTGCTGGAGTATCTGAAGGTGCTCGGCGGCCCACTGGAATCGCAACTGCCATGACTATCGCTTCCGCAAAAAGGACTTTCGCGTGTTAATCACCCTCTGGCTGCGCATTGGCGCCCTGCTGGGCAAAACCCTTCTGTTGCTGCTGGGCCTCGGCCTGCTCATCTGGGCACTGGCTACGGCCTGGTTCGCCTGGCACCACAGCGGCCCGGTTTCGGCCGAGGAACAGATCCCGCCGGGCGAAGCCGCCATGACCCAGGACATCATCCAGACCGCCGTGCGCATCGTTGATCAGCACCGCGAAGGCACACGCTATTTGCGTGACGCCCATGCCAAGGCTCACGGCTGCGTCAAAGCCGAGGTTCAGGTGCTGCCCGACCTGGCACTGCCGCTACGTCAGGGCGTATTCGCCGAAGCGGGCAAGACCTGGCAGGCAACCCTGCGCCTGTCCAACGGCAACGCTTATCCGCAGTTCGACAGCATCCGGGACGCCCGCGGCATGGCGATCAAATTGCTGGATGTCCCGGGTACGCAGCTATTGAAAGAACAACAGAGCCGTGGCGAGCAGGATTTCGTGATGTTCAGTCATCCAAACTTCTTCGTCAGCGATGTCGCCGAGTACCGCCAGAACGTGGCAGCGCAGGCCAATGGCAAGAAGGTCATGGCGTTCTTTCCGAGTTGGGACCCGCGTAGCTGGCAAGCCCGCCATCTGTTTATCGCGCTGGCAACGCTGGCTCCAGCGCCCGCAAGCCCGACTCAGACCACCTATTTCTCGGTGTCGCCATACAAGTTTGGCACGGCCAATGCCAAATTCCGCGTCGCGCCAGATCCCGAAAGCTGCCCGATCTACAACCTGTCCACTCAGAATCAAGCCCTGCCAAACTTCCTGCGCAGTGCACTGAACCAGCAGCTATCGAGCGATCGTGTCCCGGCGTGCTTCGTCTTGCAGATCCAGCGCCAGGATCCAGCCAAGTACATGCCCATCGAAGACACCAGCATTGAATGGCGTGAAAGCGACGCCCCTTTCGAGACTGTCGCACGCATCAAGATCCCGGCTCAGGACTTCGATACCCCAGCGCTGAACCTGCAATGCGACAACCAGTCCTTCAATCCGTGGTTCGGCCTGGAAGCGCACCGGCCGATTGGCGGGATCAATCGTCTACGCAAGGCGGTGTACGAAGCCGTCAGCGATTACCGCCACGCCCGCAACGCCGAGCAGTAAGCCAGAAACGAAGAAAGCGGCCCGAGGGACGCTTTCTTTTTGAGGTGACAGGCCGGTATTCTAACCGACTGAACTACCGCTGCGCGTAACACTAAAAGTAATGGTGGGTGATGACGGGATCGAACCGCCGACCCTCTGCTTGTAAGGCAGATGCTCTCCCAGCTGAGCTAATCACCCTTCACTTTCGATGCGGGGCGCATTCTCTCACAGATTTTCATAACGTGCTGATTTAAATAATAAATTTATTAAAAAAGCTGAAATCCGACGAAACACTGCGCTTTAACACGAAAAGTAGACAGCAAAAAGCCCGCACTAGGCGGGCTTTCTGTGGTGACCTGGCGGACAGGCCGGTATTCTAACCGACTGAACTACCGCTGCGCGTAACACTAAAAGTAATGGTGGGTGATGACGGGATCGAACCGCCGACCCTCTGCTTGTAAGGCAGATGCTCTCCCAGCTGAGCTAATCACCCTTCACTTTCGGTGTGGCGCGCATTCTACGTAGCGACCCAACCTCTGGCAAGCACTTTTTAAATATAATTTTTTCAGGCCTTCCAAAGGCTTAGGAAGGGTTGGCCTATGGAGCTTCGAAGCGAATAATGCCCCCCTTTGTATAAAGGAGAGATTCACCCCATGTGGTTCAAAAACCTGCTTATCTATCGCCTGACCCAAGATCTGCCTTTTGATGCTGAGGCGCTGGAAACCGCACTGGCCACCAAACTGGCGCGTCCATGTGCAAGCCAGGAGTTGACCACCTACGGTTTCGTCGCGCCGTTCGGCAAGGGCGAAGATGCACCTCTGGTGCACGTCAGTCAGGACTTCCTGCTGATCGCCGCGCGCAAGGAAGAACGTATTTTGCCGGGCAGCGTCGTTCGTGACGCACTGAAAGAAAAGGTCGAAGAGATCGAAGCCGAGCAAATGCGCAAGGTCTACAAGAAGGAGCGCGATCAGCTCAAGGATGAAATCATCCAGGCCTTCCTGCCCCGCGCCTTTATCCGTCGCTCAGCCACGTTCGCTGCCATTGCGCCAAAACAGGGTCTGATCCTCGTCAACGCTTCCAGCCCGAAACGTGCCGAAGACCTGCTGTCGACGTTGCGTGAAGTGATCGGCTCGCTGCCGGTTCGCCCGCTGACCGTGAAAATCGCCCCAAGCGCGACCATGACCGACTGGGTAAAAACCCAAAAGGCTGCGGATGGCTTCTTCGTGCTCGACGAATGCGAACTGCGCGACACCCACGAAGACGGCGGCATCGTTCGTTGCAAACGTCAGGACCTGACCAGCGATGAAATCCAGCTGCACCTGAGCACCGGCAAAGTGGTGACTCAGCTGTCCCTGGCCTGGCAAGACAAACTGTCTTTCGTCCTTGACGACAAAATGGTGGTCAAGCGCCTGAAGTTCGAAGACCTGCTGCAGGATCAGGCAGAACAAGACGGCGGCGACGATGCCCTCGGCCAACAGGACGCCAGTTTCACGCTAATGATGCTGACCTTCGGCGAGTTCCTGCCGATGCTGGTCGAAGCATTGGGTGGCGAAGAGACTCCGCAGGGTATCTAAGGTCTAGCGTTATCTTCATACGCCACCGCTTCAGGTGGCGTATGAAGATAAGAAGGAACAGGCCATGCGTGCACTGGCTGCATTGAGTCGCTTTGTCGGGAACACCTTCGCTTATTGGGTGCTGATTTTCGCGGTGCTGGCCTTCTGGCAACCGGGTTGGTTTATCGGTTTGAAAGGCGCCATCGTACCGCTGCTGGGGCTGGTGATGTTCGGCATGGGCCTGACCTTGAAAATGGAAGACTTCGCTGAGGTCGCCCGCCATCCATGGCGTGTCGCCCTGGGTGTGGTCGCACACTTCGTGATCATGCCGGGCGTGGCCTGGTTGCTCTGTCAGGTATTTCACCTGCCGGCGGAAATAGCCGTCGGGGTGATTCTGGTGGGTTGCTGCCCAAGCGGTACGTCATCGAATGTGATGACCTGGCTGGCCCGCGGCGACCTGGCGTTGTCGGTGGCCATCGCCGCTGTCACCACCCTACTTGCCCCGCTGCTGACTCCGGCACTGATCTGGCTGCTGGCATCGGCCTGGTTGCCGGTATCGTTCATGGAGTTGTTCTGGTCGATCCTGCAAGTGGTGCTGCTGCCCATCGTGCTTGGGGTTATCGCCCAGCGCGTGCTCGGTGCACGGGTTCGACACGCGGTTGAGGTATTGCCAATGATCTCGGTGGTGAGCATCGTGATCATCGTTACCGCAGTGGTTGCCGCCAGCCAGGCGAAGATTGCCGAGTCCGGCCTGCTGATCATGGCCGTGGTGATGCTGCACAACAGTTTCGGCTTTCTGCTCGGCTACTTCACCGGACGTCTGTTCAAGTTGCCACTCGCACAACGCAAATCCCTGGCGCTGGAAGTCGGCATGCAGAACTCAGGTTTGGGCGCGGCCCTGGCCAGCGCGCACTTTTCGCCATTGGCGGCGGTGCCGAGCGCTCTGTTCAGTGTTTGGCACAACATTTCCGGGGCCCTGCTTTCGACGTATTTCCGCCGGATAAGCGAAAAGCAGGACCGCGAACTGGCCGCTCAACAAGCAACAGACTGATCGGGAAAACTTGATCACCTGGTTAATAATGGGCACTATACTGCGCATCGCGAGGACGACCTCGCGGCTCAACCGAGTCATTAATCTGGGGACGACCCCGTCATTCGATGGAGGCCCTTCATGTCCTGGGTCATTCTGTTTTTCGCCGGTCTGTTCGAAGTTGGCTGGGCCGTCGGCCTGAAATACACCGAGGGTTTCAGCCGCCCTCTTCCTACCGCTCTGACCATTGCCGCCATGGTTGTCAGCCTTGGCTTGCTTGGTCTGGCCATGAAAGAACTGCCACTGGGCACCGCCTACGCGATCTGGACGGGTGTCGGTGCGGTCGGTACGGTGATCGCCGGGATCATCCTGTTTGGTGAGTCCATGGCGCTGTTCCGGTTGGCCAGCGTGGCGTTGATCATTGCCGGGTTGGTTGGCCTTAAGATCAGCGCTGCTTGAAGCCCGTAAAGTAGAAATAAAAATGCCCGCGGCGATGCGGGCATTTTTTATGCGCGCAGAAACTAGCGAACCGTTCCCCGCAGCTGCCCAACCAACGCCTGCAAGTGCGCCGGTTCCGCGACTTCTACTGCTACCGCCGGCCCCGCCACCAACGTCACCCGTGACCAGAGTCGACGAAAAAGCCCCTTGCCCGGATCGCGACTGAAGAAACTGCCCCACAAACCCTGCAGGGCCAACGGGATCACCGGCACTGGCGTCTCTTCCAGTATGCGAGTCAATCCGCTCTTGAACTCATTGATCTCGCCATCGGAGGTCAACTTGCCTTCCGGAAAAATGCACACCAGTTCGCCGTCTTTCAGGTACTGGGCGATCCTCTTGAAGGCTCTTTCGTAGATCTGAATATCTTCCTGACGCCCGGCAATCGGAATGGTCCCTGCAGTGCGAAAAATGAAATTCAACACCGGCAGGTTGTAGATTTTGTAATACATCACAAAGCGAATCGGCCGACGCACTGCACCACCAATCAGCAAGGCATCGACGAACGAGACATGGTTGCAGACCAGCAGCGCCGCACCTTCATCGGGGATCAGGTCGAGATTTCGATGCTTGACGCGGTACATGGAATGACTGAGCAGCCAGATCATGAAGCGCATGCTGAACTCGGGAACGATTTTGAAGATGTAGGTGTTCACCGCGATGTTCATCAGCGACACCACCAGGAACAACTGCGGGATCGACAACTTGGCGAAACTCAGCAGCACGATAGAAACAATCGCCGAGACCACCATGAACAAGGCATTGAGAATGTTGTTCGCCGCAATCACCCGCGCCCGCTCGTTCTCGGCGGTGCGCGACTGGATCAATGCGTACAGCGGCACAATATAGAAGCCGCCAAAAATACCCAGACCAAGAATATCGATCAGCACCCACCAGGCCGGACCGTAGCTGAGCACCGCGATCCAGTCATTGGCCTGGACGTTCTGCGGGAAACCTCCGGAGTGCCACCATAGCAGCAGGCCGAACACCGTCAGACCGAACGAGCCGAACGGCACCAGGCCGATCTCCACTTTGCGTCCGGATAGCTTTTCGCAGAGCATCGAGCCTGTCGCGATGCCCACCGAAAACACCGTCAGAATCAGCGTGACCACGGTTTCGTCGCCGTATAGCCATTCTTTGGCGTAGGCCGGAATCTGCGTCAGGTAGATCGCCCCGACAAACCAGAACCACGAGTTACCGACAATCGAGCGGGACACCGCGGGCGTTTGCCCCAGGCCTAGACGCAAGGTGGCCCAGGACTGGCTGAAGATATTCCAGTTCAGACGCATCTGTGGAGTGGCCGCTGCGGCGCGGGGGATGCTGCGACTGGCAAGATAACCCAGCACCGCAACACCGACGATCGCCGTGGAAACAATCGGTGCGTAATGACTGGAAGACATCATGATCCCGGCGCCGATGGTCCCGGCCAGAATCGCCAGAAAGGTGCCCATTTCCACCAGACCGTTACCGCCCACCAGTTCATCTTCGTGCAACGCCTGGGGCAGGATCGAATACTTCACCGGACCGAACAACGCCGAGTGAGTGCCCATGGCGAACAGCGCCACCAGCATCAGCGACAGGTGATCAAACATGAAGCCCACCGCGCCGACCGCCATGATGGCGATTTCGCCGAGTTTAATCAGACGGATCAACGCATCCTTGGCGAACTTTTCGCCAAATTGTCCGGCCAATGCTGAAAATAGAAAGAACGGCAGGATGAACAGCAGTGCGCAGAGGTTGACCCAGATCGAACGGTCACCCTCGATGGTCAGCTTGTACAGAATGGCGAGGATCAGCGACTGCTTGAAGATGTTGTCGTTGAACGCCCCGAGGGATTGCGTAACAAAAAACGGTAGAAAACGCCGTTTGCGAAGCAAGGTGAACTGCGACGGGTGACTCATCTTCCATGTCCCTGAGTGGCTTGGATGCTGTTATTGGAATGTCGATCTTCGATCCAGGCCACAACCTTACCTAATCTTTGCCGGTTATTTTGTTAATCCTGCAATGCACGGCGAAACAAACAACTCGCCTCTATAGGCGCCTTGCACGGTTCGTTTCGACACGATCAGCCACATGATTGCCAATGCGACCACCAGGACACTGCCAAATACACTGAAGAACGTCAGGCTCAAGGTGCTGGCCAGCTTCAAAGTGGCCAGAGAATAGACGCCCAGCGGGAAGGTAAAACCCCACCAGCCAAGATTGAACGGGATCCCGGCACGCATGTAACGCAGGGTGATCAGCACTGCAATCAACATCCACCACAACCCCAAACCCCATAGCGTGATCCCGGCCACCAGCCCCAGCCCTGCGGCGATTTCGCCGATGCCCGGTAAACCGTTGGCGGCGAAAGCTGCCGGCGCATCGGCACCCAACAGCAACATGCCCAGCGCCCCGGTACCGATCGGCCCAAGGGCCAGCCAGCTCGAGGCGGCCATGTTTTCGTGGGGCAGTTTATGCAGGGCCATACGCAACAACAGGATGGTCAGAATGCTGAAGGCCACCGGCAACGAAAACGCCCACAGCACATAGCTGGTGACCAGCACCACAAGCTGCGAATGGGTATCGAACAGATGCGGGGTCAACAAACCGCCGCTGGCCGCTGCGACTTCTGCTGCAACCACCGGCAGCAGCCAGACCGCGGTCATCTGGTCAATGCTGTGCTCCTGACGGGTGAACATCATGTACGGAATTAACACACCACACGCCAGCGACATGGCCGAGGCCCATGGGGATGGTGCCGAAAAACATCGACACCGTGGAGTGGCCGAAAATCCGCCGGGCTTCATCGAAGAACAGCACCCAACGTGCCGCGTAAAGACCGCTGAACAAGACAAACAGCACGATATTGAACAGCCATAAGCCCTCAGCGAACGCATGCAAGCCAGAGCTTTGTACTGGCAATTGGGCCAAGGCTAATGCCAGCACGCCAGTGCCCATGGTCGCGGCGAACCAGTTGGGGGTGAACTGGCGAATGACTTCGAGCGGATGCTGCAAATGGCTCAGTGGCCGCAAACCGGTGTTGATGCTGTTGGGGCATGTCATGGTGAACTCCTGTCCTCTCGTGAGGTGGAGCTCATCGTAGAACCGTTTCGAATATCTATATAACGGGTAATATCTCTAACTGTTATCTATTTTGCAGATATATAGGCTAGATACTGCCTTCGGTTTCAACTACCAGAACCCGCGCCGCGCCCACCGGGTGCGCAACATGCTCAGTGCCGATATCGGCATAAAAGATATCCCCCACCTCCAGCAGCGTCGCCTGTTCGACGCCATCCTCGCGATAACGCATTTGTACCTGTCCATCGAGCACCACAAAGACTTCCTGGCCGTCGTTGGTGTGCCATTTGTAGGGCTGATCGGTCCAGTGAAGTCGGGTGGTTATACCGTTCATGCTGGCGATATCAAGCGCTGCCCAGGCCCGATTACCAGTAAAAGATTTGCTGCGAATAATCTTCATGAGGAGTCCTGTTCTTTTGTTGGAGTCTGGATCGTCGCGCGCCCCGTTTTACTATGGATTACCCGCAGCCGCACAGACCTTTGCCGGCCGCTGAAACATCAACCCCAACAACGCGCCGAGGGACAGCACGATCAA
>JAPLSD010000094.1 GCA_026398835.1 Pseudomonas sp. | reverse complement strand
TGGGTCGTTGCCCATGACCTGAACCCGCAAAAAGCCCGGATCCTGGCGATGGTCGCGCTGACCAAGACTCAAGACAGCAAAGAGCTGCAACGGATGTTCTGGGAATACTGATTCACCTCGCCCGACCTGATCAGGTCGGGCATCTGCTGCTACCACTCACCTGCTCTGGTGAGTGGCTCGATGCCTCTGATCCGCCCTACGCCACTCCACCCTGATTCTCAAAAAAGATATCAACCGGCCTACACCAAACGGGATAAATCGCTATCAGAGGATTTTCTTGAGTTTTAAGCAGTTGCGAAAATGCCTACAGTTAAATACTGTATGCACGTACAGCTTAATAAGGATTGTTCCGTGGCCAAACCCTCCGCAGCAGCAACTACACCTCCAGGCTCCTACGAGAGACTGGGATTACGTGTCCAGAAAATCATCAACTCCCCGAACGCACAGAAAGCCAAAGCCGCACTGATCTTCCGTCTCCCGGACGAACCCGTGGATGAATGGGAGCGCCTGCTCGAAGAAATTGCCGAGAACGATAACGTCACCCTCGCCTATCGCGACGATGGCGGCGTGCACATTTTTTGGGTCGTGCCGCAGGAAGACTGAGCCAATGATTGTTCGTTTGTTTGCATTGCTCTGTCTCTTCATCGCAGTGAGTGCCCAGGCCGACGCTCCGCGTACGTTCAATGAAGCCAAAAAAGTTGCCTGGAAGTTGTATGCCCCGCAATCCACCGAGTTTTACTGCGGCTGCAAATACACCGGTAATCGTGTGAACCTTGCGGCCTGTGGCTATGTACCGCGGAAAAACGCCAACCGTGCCGCGCGCATCGAATGGGAACATATTGTCCCTGCCTGGCAGATCGGTCATCAGCGCCAATGCTGGCAGCGAGGTGGGCGCAAAAACTGCACGTACAATGACCCGACCTACCAACGCGCCGAAGCGGATTTGCACAATCTGGTCCCAAGTATCGGCGAGGTAAATGGCGACCGGAGCAACTTCAGTTTTGGCTGGCTGCCGGTGCAATCCGGGCAGTACGGTTCATGCCTGACTCAAGTCGATTTCAAAGCCAAGAAAGTCATGCCCCGCCCCTCCATTCGCGGGATGATCGCGCGCACCTACTTCTACATGAGTAAACAGTACGGTTTGAATCTGTCGAAGCAGGACCGCCAACTCTACGAAGCCTGGAACAAAACCTATCCGGTGCAGAACTGGGAGCGCCAGCGCAATCAAAGCGTGGCGTG
>JAPLSD010000822.1 GCA_026398835.1 Pseudomonas sp. | reverse complement strand
GCGTCCTGGGCCGTGAGTTTTTCGGCCAGATAAGGCTGCAAGGCGTCCTGATTCACCCGATCGAACACCGGCGCCATGATGAACATGGTCAGAAACAGCGCCATGCCGGTGAGGATCTGGTTCGACGGCGTCTGCTGCAGGCCCAGGGCCTGACGCAGAATCGAGAACACGATGATGATCCGAGTGAAGCTGGTCATCAGCATGACGAACGCGGGAATGAAGCTCAGCGCCGTCATGATCAGCAAAATCTGCAGGCTGACCGAGTATTCCTGCGCCCCGTTGGCGTTGGTGCCCAGGGTGATCGCCGGGATCGACAATGGATCGGCAGCGATCGCCAGCGGCGACGCCAGCATCAGGGCAAGCGTCAAGACGATGCGTAACGCACCCATTACTTCTTATCCTTATTTTCCTTGCCCAACAGCTCCATCAGGCGCTGGGCAAACTCGGGTGTTCCTTGCCCAACAGCTCCATCAGGCGCTGGGCAAACTCGGGTGTCGCTTTCTCGGCGCCAGGCACGTGCACTGGCTCCTTGAGCACATGCAAAGCCGTGATGGTGCCAGGCGATAGACCCAGCAGAATCTGCTCGTTGCCGACTTGCACCAGTACCAGACGATCCCGAGGCCCGAGAGCGCGCGAGCCGATCAGTTCGATCACCTGCCCTTTACCGGCAGGTCCGGCTTGCTGAACCCGACGCAACAGCCAGGCCAAAAAGAAGATCAAACCCAGCACCAGCAACAAGCCCAACACCAACTGAGTCAGTTGCCCGGCCACACCGCTACTGGCGACCGGCGCCGCAGCCTGAGCCAGCGGTTCGGCCGCCAGCACGCTGAACGGCAAGGCCAGCAGTACGCCGAGGAACTTTTTCACTTAGCGCAGCTTCTTGATGCGTTCGCTAGGGCTGATCACGTCCGTCAGGCGAATGCCGAACTTCTCGTTGACCACCACCACTTCGCCGTGAGCGATCAGCGTGCCGTTGACCAGCACGTCCAGTGGTTCACCGGCCAGACGATCAAGCTCGATCACCGACCCCTGGTTCAGCTGCAGCAGGTTACGGATGTTGATATCGGTGCTGCCGACTTCCATGGAAATCGATACCGGAATATCCAGAATCACGTCCAGGTTCGGACCGTCGAGAGTGACCGGTTCGTTATTCTTCGGCACGCTGCCGAACTCTTCCATCGGCAGACGGTTGGAAGCGGAACCTGAGGCGGCATCGGCGGCCAGCAAGGCGTCGATATCGTCCTGACTGGCATCACCGGATTCTCCCAGAGCAGCAGCCCACTCATCAGCCAAGGCCTGATCATCTGGGGAAATTACATCGTCATTAGCCATCAGTTGTCCTCGGCGGGCAAAAAATCATTTAACAAAAGCGAATGGGTTTGCGCACCGCTTAACGGCGCACGATCGGCTCAACCACTTGCAACGCCAGGTTGCCCTTGTGGGAACCCAGTTTGACCTTGAAGGCCGGCACGCCGTTGGCGCGCATGATCAATTCTTCCGGCAGTTCCACCGGGATCACATCACCGGGCTGCATGTGCAGGATGTCCCGCAGACGCAACTGACGACGCGCGACCGTGGCGCTCAGTGGCACATCGACGTCCAGCACGTCCTGGCGCAAGGCATTGATCCAACGTTCATCCTGGTCATCGAGGTCCGACTGAAAGCCGGCATCGAGCATTTCCCGGACCGGCTCGACCATCGAGTACGGCATGGTCACGTGCAGATCGCCGCCACCGCCATCGAGTTCGATGTGAAAGGTCGAGACCACGACGGCTTCACTCGGGCCGACGATGTTGGCCATGGCCGGGTTCACTTCCGAGTTGATGTACTCAAAGTTCACTTCCATGATCGCCTGCCAGGCTTCCTTCAAATCGATGAAGGCCTGTTCCAGCACCATGCGCACCACGCGCAACTCCGTCGGGGTGAACTCACGGCCTTCGATCTTCGCGTGACGACCGTCACCGCCGAAGAAGTTATCCACCAGTTTGAACACCAGCTTGGCATCGAGGATGAACAACGCGGTGCCGCGCAACGGCTTGATTTTGACCAGATTGAGACTGGTCGGGACATACAGCGAGTGCACGTATTCGCCGAACTTCATGACCTGCACGCCACCGACGGCAACGTCTGCCGAACGACGCAACATGTTGAACATGCTGATGCGGGTGTAGCGGGCAAAACGCTCGTTGATCATTTCCAGGGTCGGCATGCGTCCGCGGACGATGCGATCCTGACTGGTCAGGTCATAGCTTTTGACACTGCCGGGCTCGGCAACGTTGTCGGTCTGTACCAGACCGTCGTCGACACCATGCAACAGTGCATCGATTTCATCCTGGGACAGCAGGTCCTGCACGGCCATGTCGTGTTCCTACTGCAGTACGAAGTTAGTAAAGAGCAACTGCTCGACCACCACTTTGCCAACTTCTTTCTGCGCCACTTCCTGCACGCTGGCAGTCGCCTTCTGGCGCAGCATCTCCTGGCCGACCGGGGTCGCCAGAGTGTCGAAGCTCTGCCCGGAAAAGAGCATGACCAGGTTATTGCGGATCACCGGCATGTGGACTTTCAGTGCATCCAGATCAGCCTGGTTACGCGCAAGCATCGTGATGCTCACCTGCATGTAGCGCTGACGACCGTTCTGGTTGAAGTTGGCGACGAAGGCTGGAGCCATTGCCTCATAGATCGCAGCAGGTTTGACATTGCTGACCACATCCGAAGTCGGTTCGGGCTTGCTCTTGGCACTGTGCATGACGTACCAGGTCGCCCCGATTGACACACCGATGACCAGCAGCAAAGCCAGAACAATCAGCAGAATAAGCTTGAGTTTGCCTTTCCCGGCGGGGTCTTTCACTGCTTCGCTCTTCGCCATGCCAATAATCCGTCACTATTCGGGTTTTCACAGTCGCACGGCAAGGCAAGAGCAAGTGTTATGCCAGAGTTGTCAGGAAGGAGAAACGAACGGAATGGCGAACTCTTGGTGATCGTTCCCACGCTGCGTGGGAACGATCATGCCCGCGGGATTCAATCAGGCGTAGTAGTCGACCGCACTTGAACCCACCACGCTGGAGGTGCTGGCGGCGACTTCAGCCACGCTCATTGGCAGATCGTCATCAGCCGAATCCAGGCGACCGCCATTGCCACCACTGCGGTTCTGTCCTTGCTGAGCCTGTTGCTGACCCTGCCAGCCACGGGATTGATCGGAGACATTGACGTCGACCTGGCCCATGCCCTGCTCGGCGAACATGTCGCGCAGGCGGTGCATCTGCCCTTCCAGCGCTTCACGCACGACGGCGTGACCGCTCATGAAGGTCACTTGAGTCTGCTGATCCGCCGCCATGTTCACGCGAATATCCAGACGCCCCAGCTCTGCCGGCTGCAGCTGAATATCGGCGGACTTGAGATTGGCACTGGACAGGTACATGACCCGATTGACCACCTCTTCGGTCCAGCCGCTCTGATGCATGGCCAACGGCTGATTCACCGGCAGCGCATTGGCAGTCTTTGGCGTTGCCGCCTGGGTCAGCGCCGCCAGACGGCTGGCGAAGTCATCGACACGTGTGTCGCTGGAGGCACTTTTCAGGTCTTTCAGGCCGTCATCGATCAAACCGCTGAACGCCTTGTCACTGCCCTGATCGGTGCTGTCTTTATCCGCTTGCAGATCAACCATGGCGGCCATGTCGCTGGCAAAACTCTGCGCCTGAGTTAGATCAGTCTGAGCTGGCGCGGCCTTGCTCTGAGCCTGACTGGAAGCCGAAACATGCCCGCTTTGCTCAAGCGCCAGGCGCACTGCCGGCAGCGCATCGAGCGGATCAGCCTCGGGGTCAAATTCGGGCTCTACTGCCGCAGCCTTGGCATTCGCCACCGCAGCGAGGGGCGCCTCAACTTGCGGCGGCACCGCAGCAGCCGTTGGCGGCGTTTGGGGCACAGGTGCTGGCACGACCGGCTGCATCGCTTGCATCAACGCCGGGTTCTGCGTCGGATCGACTGGAACGCTGTCGGCCACCGGCGTATCGGTGACGGGCGCATTGTCGCTGGCAAGCTTGTCGTCTGCGGCGCCAGCGTTATCGGCAGGCAAGGATTTGCCGCAATCGGCAACTGCCGGTTCCGGGGTGGCAGCGTTATCACTGACCGTGTCCTTCTTGCTGGCGTTATCCGCGGCCTTGTCACGCACTGGCTTGGCTGATCCCTCACCTGGCGCAGCGGGCTTGCTCTGCGACTCTTTGGCATAGATCTGAGCAAAGCCTGAAGCCTTATCCCCAGGCCCGGCAACGACTGCCGGGGTATTGGCAGGAACGGCCGGGGTATTGGCCTTCGACGCGGCCTGAAGAAGCATGTTTGGGGTAAGGGGCATAGAACGGTCTCCGCTGCACTGGGATCGTAGGCACAGTTGGAAGACAGCACTGCAAAGGTCGAGCCAGACAGGCTCGCCAACATCAAAAACCGCCAGACGGCGGTTTATCAGCAGTGGAAACGCTCGCGCTCCTCCTTGTACAGAGGGCGAACGATGGCAAATTCGCCGTCAATCTCAGCCACCAGTTTTTCGATACCGCCAAGCGACGGTTCTTTGGCTCGCTGCTCAAGTTGATCGCACAGCTCGGCAAGACGGATAGCGCCCATGTTGCTGCTGCTGCCTTTGAAGCTATGGGCCACCATGCCCAGCTCGAAAGCATTGACGGCATGATGCAATTGGCTCAAGCGCGCCTCCGAGTCTGCAAGAAAGGTATCCAGCAGCACCGGATATTCATCCTCCATGACTTCCTGCAATGCACTCAGCACATTGTGGTCCAGATGAACTTCAGCCACTTGTTCGCTCCCTGATCAAGAATTTGCGGATTATGCCAGAGCCTCCCAGGAAAATTCCACGCGGGCACTGCGACCATCGTCGGACCAACTGGCACTGCGGCTCAACTGACGAATCAGGCTGACGCCACGCCCGGACAATTTGTCGGTATCGATGGGCCTGGCCATCACTCGCTGCACATCAAAGCCTGCACCACTGTCCTCCACCCGAACCACCAGGCATCCGCCCTCGCCTCGTGGCTCTACGTGTAAATGCACCCGCACGTAGCCGTCTTCAAGCTCGGTCAGGCGCGCGTTGCGTTGCTGGTAGAACTGCGCAAAGCCCCGGGCATCGAGCTTGAGGCTTGAATCCAGCCCCAGCACGCCGTGCTCCAGGGCATTGGAATAAAGCTCGGCCATCACACTGTAGAGCGCTCCGCTTTGCGCCCGCAGACCATGCACTTCAAGCAACAACTGCAGCAAATATGGCAGGGGGTTGTAACGCTTGAGCGTGGCCGCGCGGAACTCGAAACTCACTGACCAATCCAGAGGACTGGACTGGCCACTGTCGGAGTAAACCATCGTTGGAGGATTGAGCTGTGCCGACTCCAGCAAGCTCACCTCGACCATGCTGACATCGTCGCGCGCCTCACCGCGAAAATCCTTCAGTGCTTGCCCGATCTCCTCGAACAGCTTGGCAGGATGTTGATTGGCAGCAAATACCCGCTCTAATCGCTCAACACCAAATAATTGCTCATTGGCGTCACAGGTATCGATCACCCCATCCGACAGCAAAAAGATCCGGTCTCCAAGCGCCATAGGGAAAACTTCGGTCCGGTCATCGAAGGCTTGCGCACTCAACACACCCAAGGGTAAATGCCGCGACACCAGCGGCGTACGTTCACCCGTTGCGATGCTATGCAAATAGCCATCCGGCATCCCGCCATTCCAGACCTCGACTGCCCGGCGCTGAAAGCTCAGGCAAAGCAGGGTCGCGCAGCAAAACATATCGACGGGCAGGATGCGCTTGAGCTTGGCATTCATCTCGCGCAGGGTTTCCGACAGGCCATAGCCCTTGGCCGTCATGCCATAGAAGACTTCCGCCAACGGCATGGCCCCCACCGCTGCCGGTAAACCGTGACCGGTGAAGTCACCCAGTAGAATGTGCATTTCGCCAGAGGGGGTAAACGCCGCCAGCAGCAAGTCGCCGTTGAATAACGCATAAGGCGATTGCAGGTAGCGGATATTCGGCGCTTTCAGGCAGCCGGAATGCGCCACCTTGTCAAATACCGCCTTGGCGACCCGCTGCTCGCTGAGCAAGTAGTCATGATGCCTGGCAATCTGGTCGCGCTGTTGCAGGACTGTTGCCTGCAAACGGCGCAAACGGTCCATCGCCTTGATCTTGGCCGCCAGGATCACCTGGTTATAGGGCTTTGCCAGAAAGTCGTCGCCGCCTGCTTCCAGGCAGCGAGCCAGGGCTTCGCTTTCGGTCAGGGACGTCAGAAAGATGAGCGGCACCAGGGTTTCGCCAGCCAATTGCTTGATCTGCCGCGCTGCCTCGAAACCGTCCATGACCGGCATCATGGCGTCCATCAACACCAGTTGTGGGCGCTGGCGCTCGAACAGCGCCACCGCTTCGGCACCGTTGCTGGCAGTCAGCACTTCATGGCCCTGGCGACGGACGATAGTCGACAGCAGCATGCGATCGGCTGCACTGTCTTCGGCGATCAACACCGTCAGCGGTTCGGACACCGACTGCATGCCGATCAACTGATGTCGAAGAGCTTGTCGAAATTGGAGATGGCGAGAATCTTGCGAACGTCCGAGCTACCGTTGATCACTCGCACGTCGGAGTTATCTCCGCCGGCATGATCACGCAGCAACAGCAGCATGCCCAGCGCCGAGCTGTCGAGGTAGGTCGCGTTCTTCAAGTCGACCACAATCGCACTTGGCGTCTGGTTGAGGTGCTCGTAGGAGTCGCGAAATTCCTGATGCTTGCCGAAATCAAAACGTCCCGTGATCGAGATCGTCAGCTTTTGCCCGTCCGGTGATACTTCAGAGACAACCGACATGATAATGCTTCCTTGTCATTGGCATCGTGTACAAGGTTTAGCACCCTGCACGCCCATGGGCAACCGGCAAAACCGGAAATATAAGATCAATACTGATCCTGACGCGGCAAGCGCTGAGACAACTCATCCAATAGCTTCTGCTCGCGCTTGTCTTCGAGTTGGCGCGCCTCATCGATATAGCGCTGGACCAGCTTGCGCAACCCCTCGACTCGAGCATACGCCTGCTGCCAGGTTTCTCGCGCCTTGTTGAGGTTGTTCTGGTGCCAGGCAAGGCTTTGCCGCTGTTGGCCGACGGCGGTTTCCAGTTGATTGAGGAAGTGCTGGTAATTCATCAGCCATTGCCCGGACACCCCGTGACTGCCACGGTCGATCCATTGCTGCTGATATTCGGCACGAAAGCGCTCCAGATCGCCGAGCTTGCTTTCCGCCAGGCGGACCTGCCCCTGAAAGTGTCCCAGACGCTGGGCGGCAGTGCGCTCGGCGCTTTCGGCCATGTTGACCACTGGCGCCAGGCGCGCCGCGCGACTCTGGGCCATGGCGACTTAACCGCCGGCCGCGGGAGCAAACACCGACGCCAGATGTGCCTCGCTCTCGCCCATGCTGATGTTGTCGTTCAAGCCCTGGCGAAGATAAGTGACCATCGACGGTTGCAAGGCGATGGCCGTGTCGGTTTCCCGGTCACCGCCAGGTACATAAGCGCCAACGCTGATCAAGTCGCGACTTTGCTGGTAACGCGACCAGAGTTGCTTGAAATGTTGCGCGCGCTTCATATGTTCCGCAGTGACCACCGAAGGCATGACCCGACTGATGGACGCCTCGATGTCGATGGCCGGGTAGTGACCTTCCTCGGCCAGGCGTCGCGACAGCACGATATGCCCGTCAAGCACGCCCCGCGCCGCGTCGGCGATCGGATCCTGCTGGTCGTCGCCCTCCGAAAGCACGGTATAGAACGCGGTGATCGAACCACCGCCCGCCTCCGCGTTACCCGCGCGCTCCACCAGTTTCGGCAATTTGGCGAACACTGAAGGCGGATACCCCTTGGTCGCCGGCGGCTCACCGATGGCCAGGGCGATTTCTCGCTGGGCCTGGGCGAAACGGGTCAGGGAATCCATCAGCAACAGGACATTCTTGCCCTTGTCGCGAAAGTACTCGGCGATGCGCGTGCAGTACATCGCCGCGCGCAGACGCATCAATGGGGCGTCATCGGCGGGTGACGCGACCACCACCGAACGCTTGAGGCCTTCTTCACCAAGGATATGCTCGATGAACTCTTTAACTTCACGACCCCGCTCACCGATCAGCCCGACGACAATGATGTCGGCCTCGGTAAAGCGGGTCATCATGCCCAGCAGCACACTCTTGCCGACGCCGGTACCGGCAAACAGCCCGAGACGCTGACCACGACCAACCGTCAATAACCCGTTGATGCTGCGAATGCCAACGTCCAGCGGTTGGCTGATGGGGTTTCGCTTGAGCGGGTTGATGGTCGGCCCGTCCATTGGCACCCAGTCTTCGGCTTTCATGCCACCCTTGCCATCGAGCGCTCGCCCGGCCCCATCGAGCACCCGTCCGAGCATGCTCATGCCCATTGGCAAACGACCGGTATCAGCCAACGGAACGACCCGCGCGCCCGGCGCAATTCCCGCGACACTGCCCACCGGCATCAGAAAGACTTTGTTGCCGGAGAAGCCCATGACTTCTGCCTCAACCTGCACTGGGTGATAGCTGTCGTCGTTGATCACCACGCAGCGACTGCCCATGGCGGCGCGCAAGCCTTCAGCTTCGAGGGTCAAGCCGACCATGCGCAGCAAACGCCCTTCAAGGATCGGCTGACCCGCGAGCTCAGTGGCGTCGGCGTAGCTGCTCAGGCGCTTGCCGAAACTGGTTCGCTCAAGGCGCATCCGCAGTGTCCAGCTCGACGTGAGGCTTCTTGGCAACAGTAAGTTCGACAGCAGCACACTCGACGCTCAGATCAGGCGCAGCCGGATGCAGAACCTGTTCGTGCAACTGATCGAAGAGTTTGGCCATGACTTGGGTAATACGGGTTTCGATGGTTGCATCGATGCGACTGTGGGCGGTTTCAACCCGCAAACCACCGGGCAACAACGCGGCGTCTTCAACAATCCGCCATTTTTCTTCATGACGTTCGCGCAGGGCTTTGACCTGGTCGAAATCCTGCGGATTGATAAAGAGACGCACGTTCTCGGCGTCCAGCGGCAGCAGCTTCAACGCTTCGCGCATCACTTTTTCGATCTGCGTCGAGTCGATGGCCAATTCGCGCTGAATCACCTGACGGGTGATGTGCTCGACCAGCCCGACCATGGATTTCTCGATCTGCGAATCCTGATCGGCAATGGGCTCGAAGAGGTTGCCCATCAGCAGCTCAAGGCTGGCCAGCTTGGCACTCAACGCGACTTCAGCTTCCTGGCGAACCTTGAGCGTCGTGCTGTGAAAGCCCTCTTTCTCGCCGGTAGCGAAGCCTTCGTTATAAGCCTCCTGGCGGATGCTTTCGAGCTCTTCCAGGGTCAGAGGCTGAACTTCGTCCAGCGGCACTTCTTCCATCTCCGGCGGTTCTTCTACCGGCTCGGGCTCAGGCTCCGGCTGATGCGGATCGAAACTGGGCAGCGACCAGACGTCGAAACCACCGACGTCTCGGGCGCGAATCAGATCGCTGGGGGACTCATCATTTTTGGAAGACATCGCTTAAATCATTTCCTCGCCGCCTTTTCCGCCGAGAACGATTTCTCCGGCTTCGGCCATACGGCGGGCAATGGTGAGGATTTCTTTCTGTGCGGTTTCCACATCGCTGACGCGCACCGGGCCCTTGGCCTCGAGGTCGTCGCGCAGCAGTTCGGCCGCCCGTTTGGACATGTTCTTGAAGATCTTCTCTTTGACGCCTTCGTCCGAGCCTTTGAGGGCCAGCACCAACACGTCCGAGGAGACCTCGCGCAGCAACGCCTGAATACCGCGGTCGTCGACATCGGACAAGTTGTTGAACACGAACATGAGGTCTTCGATCTGACCGGACAGGTCTTCGTCGACTTCGCGGATCGAGTCCATCAGCTGACCTTCGATCGAACTGTCGAGGAAGTTCATGATATCGGCTGCACGCTTGATACCACCCAGATTGGTGCGCGCAGCGTTGGAGTTGCCGGAGAATTGCTTCTCGAGAATCTGGTTCAGTTCTTTCAGGGCTGCCGGCTGCACGGTATTCAGCGACGAAACCCGCAAAATGATGTCCAGCCGCACCTTGTGGTCGAAGTTGCCGAGGACTTCACCGGCCTGATCCGGATCCAGGTAAGCCACAACGATGGCCTGGATTTGCGGGTGCTCGTAACGAATCACGTCCGCCACCGCACGCGGCTCCATCCACTTGAGACTGTCGAGACCACTGGTGTTGCCGCCCAGCAGGATCCGGTCGATCAGGCCGTTGGCTTTGTCTTCGCCCAGCGCCTGAGTGAGCATCTTGCGTACATAGTCATCGGAACCGACGCCTAGGCTGGTCTGATCGCCGACGATGTCGACGAACTCGCTCATTACCTGCTCGACCTGCTCGCGGTGCACATTGCCCATCTGCGCCATGGCCACACCGACACGCTGGACCTCTTTGGGTCCCATGTGCCGCAGGACCTGCGCGGCGTCGGTTGAACCCAGGGACAGCAGCAAAATCGCGGCTTTGTCGACCCGGGAAAGTTTGGCGGCGACAGCTCGGTTATCACTCATCTGCGTTAATCCACTCTTTCACGACCTGAGCCACGCGACCCGGATCTTCTGCCACCAGACTCTTGATTGCGTTCAACTGTGCGTCATAGCCTTCGCTCGGACTAGGCAGCAGGATGCTTTGCGGGCCACCGAGGCTGACGCGGTCGTTGGCCAGTTCGCCATCCAGACCGCCCATGCCGCCCAGCTCGACGTCGCTGCCAATGCCGGCCAGTTGCTTGCCTTTGCCGGTGATGTTGTTGAGCACCGGACGCAGCACACCGAATACCAGCACTAGGATGAACAACACCCCGAGCATCTGCTTAACGATGTCCCAGAACCATGGCTGGGAATAGAACGGAATTTCGGCAATCACTTCACCGCGCTCAGCGGAGAATGGCACGTTGATCACGCTGACACTGTCACCACGGCTGGCGTCGAAACCGACGGCGTCCTGCACCAGGCGAGTGAAGCGCGCCAATTCATCGGCGCTCCACGGCGCGCGAGTGGTTTCGCCATTGGCCGCGTTGACCTTGACCTGATCATCGACCACCACCGCAACCGACAGGCGATTCAAACGCCCCTGCTGCTGCTTGGTGTGGCTGATGGAGCGATCAAGCTCGAAGTTCTTGGTGGATTGTTGACGCTTGTCCGCCGGGTAGGGCGCCAGCATCGGCTGACCGGTGGCCGGATCCATGATCTGCTGGCCGTTGGCATCGAGCAGTGGCTGACCTGGCTGCACCATACCGGCGGACGCGGTAGCGCCACCGGTGGTTTGCGGCGCGGAGGCCGGAGAAGGCGGCTGGTTGCTCAGGGCACCCGGAACGCCTTGCGGGCCATTGCTGGCGGTGCGTTGTTCGGAAGTCGACTGCTCACTGCGCAATGCCGGTTGATCCGGGTTGAACTGTTCGGAAGTCGATTCGACGGCACTGAAGTCCACGTCAGCAGACACTTCGGCTTTATAGCGGTCGCTGCCCAGCACCGGCTGCAGAATATTGTGCACGCGCTGAGTCAGCATGCTTTCCATGCGGCGGCTGTAATCAAATTGCTTGCCGGCCATGGTCAGTTCGGAGTTTTCCGCCTGGTCCGAGAGCAAGGTGCCCTTCTGATCGACCACGGTGATCTGCGACTTGCTCAATTCGGGAACGCTGGTCGCCACCAGATTGATGATGGCCACGACCTGACCCGGTTCCAGAGAACGACCGGAATACAGCTCAACCAGTACCGAAGCACTGGGCTTGCGCTCATCGCGCACGAAGACCGAAGTTTTCGGAATCGCCAGGTGCACGCGGGCACCCTTGACGTTGTTCAGGCTGGAAATGGTCCGCGCCAATTCGCCTTCAAGGCCGCGACGATAACGGGTCGCTTCCATGAATTGGCTGGTCCCCAGGCCCTGGTCCTTGTCGAGGATTTCAAAACCGATATTGCCGTCGCGTGGAGTCACACCGGCAGCGGCAAGTTTGAGTCGCGCCCGTGGTAAATCATCAGCCTTGACCAGCAAGGCACCGGAGTTAGGCTCAACGGTGTAAGGGATGTCTGCAGAGGCCAGGGTATCCATGACCTGCTTGGCGTCCATACCGGCAAGGCTGCCGTACAGCGGCCGGTAATCGGGCTGTTGGGACCACAACACCACGGCAAAACCAATCGCCACGCTCGCTGCCAGACCGACCATAAGGCCAACCTGACGCAACATGGTCATCTCGGAGAGGTTTTCCAGAAAAGACAAACCGAACAGCGGCGGTTTACCGTCTGTTGGGGTGGTCTTGGCCGGAAGGTTATTGGCGACTGCTTCTGCCATGACTCAATTCTTCCTTAAACTGGCATCTGCATGATGTCTTGGTACGCCTGAACCAGCTTGTTACGCACCTGGGTCAACGCCTGGAAAGAGACGCTGGCCTTCTGCGAGGAAATCATCACATCCGTCAAGTCGACACCGCTCTTGCCGATTTCGAAAGCGCTGGATAACTGGTTCGATGCCTGCTGAGTGTCGTTGACCTTGTTGACGGCCTGCCCGAGCATGTCGGAGAAACTGCTGCCGCCCATTTCCGGCACTGCAACAGCCGATTTAGGTTGAGCCATGGCATCCATCTGCATGGAACGCATGTCCAACATCAATCGATTAAATTCAATACCTTGGCTCATGGTCTACTCTCTCTGGCGACCCACAATTTTTTGACACTCACGCAGCGGGTAGTGAGGTGTTAGCAACAAGGGTGCCAGCTCCATGCCAACTCCGAACAAAAAGCCGGTCCTGGCTTTTGCTTGCAAACGAATCAAGTCGCGAACAAATAAGCCTCGACATCCAT
>JAPLSD010000504.1 GCA_026398835.1 Pseudomonas sp. | reverse complement strand
CGGCCAGCAACCCCGAACTCTGGCGCTGGCAGCTCAGCACCCTGATTCTGGCCTGCACCACCCTGCTCGGCTTCGGCCTCTGGTGGCGTGCCCGTTGGCAGCCGGCGATCCTGCGGGCGGCACAGACCGGCCCGAGCCCACGGACCCTGCTCGACGACATCAAACGCGCGAGCCAGGCCAACGACCCGCAAGCGACCCGACAAGCACTGGATGCCTGGGCCCGGCAACAACCGGAAACCCTGGCCGACATGGCGGCCCGCTTCGTACCGCTGTCCGACGCACTGGACGGCCTGAACGGCGCGCTCTACAGCGAAACCGGCCAACATTGGCAAGGCGAGGAGCTGTGGCGAGTGATCCGTTCGATCCCGATCACCGAACGCGCCCAGGACCCGGCTGGCGACAGCAGCCTGCCGCCGCTTTATCCGAAGTAAACCTTTTCAGGTCGGGCGCGCCCCCCCCCTGTGGGAGCGGGCTTGCCCGCGAAGAACGATGACGCACAATGCCTGAAAAACCGCGGTGTTCGCTTCGCGGGCAAGCGAAACGTCGCCCGGCCCTTCCCACAGGTTCTTCATCGCCCTCGCCGTTTTTTGCCAGTAAACTCTCTCCCCTTTCGCCGCTATCATTTTCCCCGCGGCCACACCTCATTTTTCAAGCGGAGTTTGCCTTGCGTCTGTTTCACACCTCCGACTGGCACCTAGGACAGAACCTGCACGGCCAGGAACGCGACTTCGAACACGCTTGCTTCCTCGACTGGCTGCTACGGCAACTGGCTCAGCACACACCCGATGTGCTGCTGATCGCCGGCGACATCTTCGATACGGTCAATCCACCGGTCAAATCCCAGGAACGCCTTTACGACTTCATCGTCAGCGCCCACGAGCAGCAGCCATTGCTGACCATCGTGATGATCGCCGGCAACCACGATTCCGGCTCGCGCATCGAGTTGCCTGCGCCTTTGATGCGGCGCCTGCGCACCCATGCCCTGGGCCGGGTGTTGTGGCTCGATAACGGCCAACTGGATGCCGAACGCCTATTGCTTCCCCTGCCCGACGCCAGCGGCGAAATCGCCGGCTGGTGCCTGGCGCTGCCGTTTTTGCGACCGGCCGAAGTCACCGGCGCGCATTTGGGTGACGACTACCTGCGCGGTATCGGTCAGGTCCATGAATGGCTGATCGCCGCCGCCAATGCCAAGCGTCAACCGGGTCAGGCGTTGATCGCCATCAGCCACGCGCACATGGCCGGCGGCTCGGTTTCGGAAGATTCCGAGCGCAGCCTGATCATCGGCAATGCCGAAGCGCTGCCCGCCAGCCTGTTCGGCCCGAGCATCAGTTACGTCGCCCTCGGCCACTTGCACAAACCGCAGAAGGTCAACGGCGAGGAGCGCATTCGCTACTGCGGCTCGCCGATTCCACTGTCGTTTTCCGAGATCAATTACCAGCATCAGATCCTCGACGTTCACCTTGAAGGTGAAACCCTGATCAGCGTCGAACCGCGCCTGATCCCGCGTGCCGTTCACCTGCAACGCCTGGGCCCGGCACCGCTGGCGGAAGTCCTGCTGCAACTGGCAGACCTGCCAAACATCGACCTGCTGGCCGATATCCAACGCCAAGCCTGGCTGGAAGTCCGGGTTCGCTTGGACGAACCGCAACCAGATCTGCGCAATCAAGTAGAAACTGCACTGCAAGGCAAGGCCGTGCGTCTGGTGCGCATCGCCGCTGAATACGCTGGCAACGGCAGCCGCGACGGCGCAGATGAAGGCGCAACCCTGATCGAACTGGATCAGCTCACGCCCCAGGAGCTGTTCAGCCGCGCCTGGCAGGACAACTACGGCAGCGAGGTCGACGAACAAACCCTCAATGACTTTGCCGTACTGCTGCAAGACGTGCAGATGGAGAGCGAACAACCATGAAGATCCTCGCGATCCGCCTGAAAAACCTCGCCTCTCTGGCCGGGCCTTTTGAAATCGACTTCACCGCTGAACCCTTGGCCAGCGCCGGTTTATTCGCCATCACCGGGCCGACCGGCGCCGGCAAAAGCACCTTGCTCGATGCCTTGTGCCTGGCGCTGTTTGGCGCCGTGCCGCGCCTGAACAACACCGGACGCGACGCCAAGGTTCCGGATGCCGATGGCGAAATCGGCACCGGCGACCCGCGCACCCTGCTGCGTCGCGGCACCGGTGAAGGCTATGCGGAAGTGGATTTCATCGGCATCGACGGCCGTCGCTATCGTGCCCGCTGGGAAGCCAATCGCGCCCGGGACAAGGCCAGCGGCAAGCTGCAAGCCAGTCGCCAGAGCCTGCGGGACATTGACCAGGATCAACTGCTGGCCAGCCAGAAAGGCGAATACAAGACTCAGCTCGAAGCCGCACTGGGCCTGAACTTCGAACAGTTCACCCGCGCCGTGCTGCTGGCCCAGAGCGAGTTCAGTGCCTTCCTCAAAGCTGACGACAACGACCGCAGCGAGCTGCTGGAAAAGCTTACCGACACCGCGCTCTACACACGCCTGGGTCGCCGGGCCTTCGACAAGACCAAAGAGGCTCGCGAAGCCCACAAGCTGTTGCAAGACCAGGCCACCGGTGTCACGCCGCTGTCACCCGAAGCCCGGGCCGAGCTCGATCAGCGCTTCAACGATGCTCAGACGCAACTCAAGACCCAGCAGGCGCAGTTCAAGCAGCTTGAGTTACAGCACACCTGGCTCAAGGACCTGCGCCAGTTACAGGACGAGCAACAGAGCGCCACCGAGCAACTGCACAACGCCCAGCAGCACTGGGACAGTCTGGCCGGCGAACGGTTGAAGTTGACCCGCCTGGAGCAACTGGCCCCACAACGGCATCAGTTCGCGCGCAAGACCGAACTCACCGCCCAGCTCACACCGCTGGCCGCGCAAATTCAGCAACACACCCAGCAGCAAAGCGAACTGCATGAGCGCCAGACTCAACTCGAGCAGAGCTTGAGTTGCGCCCACACCGCGCTGGCCGAGGCCCAGGGCCAACACTCCACCAGCGCTCCGTTGCTGCGTCAGGCCTTTGAAGAGCAAAGCACCCTCGCCCGCCTGGTCAAAGACGCCAGCCTCAGTGCCGACCTCAAGCAACAGGCGGAACTGGCCTGCACTCAGGGTCAGAGCACGATTCAAGGCTTGCTTGACCAACAAAAGCAGGTGGCCGCACGCCTGGAGCGAATCGCCGCGCAGCTTGAGCAGAGTACCCATCTGGCGCCGTTGAGCGATGCCTGGAACGCCTACCGTGATCGCCTGCAACAGCTGATGCTGGTGGGTAATCGCCTGAACAAGGGCCAGGCCGAGTTGGCCACCCTGGAACAGAGCGCCAGCCGCGCCGCCGAGGAACTGGCCGCACAGCGCCAGAACCTTGAAGTGCTGTACAAAGAGGCCGGTGCCGAACCTGAAGCGGTGGCCGAGCAGATCCAGATTCTCGGCAGCCTGTTGCAGGACAACCGCAAGCAGCAGCGAGCCTTTGAAGAGCTGACACGACTGTGGGCCAGCCAGCAGGAGCTGGACAAGCGCTCCGCAGAGCTACAGCAGCGCCAGCTCGCAGCTCAGCAAGAGCGCGATCGTCTGACCCAGGACGGCGTAAAGGCCAAGACCGGGTTGGCCGTCGCCGAGCAGACCCTGACCGTCACTCGCGAACTGCTGGAGCGTCAGCGACTGGCCCGCAGCGCGAGTGTCGAAGAACTACGCGAGCAGTTGGAGGACGATCAGCCGTGCCCGGTCTGTGGCAGCCCGGATCATCCTTATCATCAGCCCGAAGCCCTGCTGCAAAGCCTTGGTCGACATGACGAAAGCGAGCAGGCCAACGCGCAGAAAGCCGTGGACCTGCTCAAGGAAAAACTCACCGACCTGCGCGCTGAAGTCGGTGGCTTGATTGCTCAGCAAAAGGAGTTGCTGCAACAGCAGGAGCAGCTCGCCACTCAGCAACAGAGCTTGGCGCCGAGCCTTGAAGCGCACCCGCTGGCGGCGCAGCTGCTGGCCCAGGACGTGACCAAACGCGATGCTTGGCTGACGCAACAAAGCAGCCAGCTGAACCAGAGCATCACTCAGGACGAACAACGGCAAACCGCCCTGCTGACCTTGCAACAGAATGCCGCGCGGCTTGCGCAGCAACTGCGCAGCGCAGAAGCGGCGAGCCAGCAAGCGACCCAACATCTGACCCACCAGCAACGGGAACTGAGCAGCGATCGGCAGCGCCTGGACGAAGAGCTGACGGCGTTCAGTACCCTGCTCCCGACCGACACCCTGGAGGCCTTGCGCAACGAGCCTGCCGCCACCTTCATGCAGCTCGACCAGCGGATCGCCCAGCGCCTGGAACAACTCGACCAACAGCGCGACGAACTCAGTGAACAGCAACAGCGTCAGCAGACATTGGAGAAAGAACAGGATCGCCAGCTGACTCGCGCCCAGCAGTTGGAAACCGCCCGGCAGCAGTTCGCCGCCCTCGCCGAGCAGCAACACACTTGCCAGCAAAAACTGACGCAATTGTTGGGCGAGCACACCAGCGCCGAGCAGTGGCAGCAGCAACTGGATCAGGCCGTCGAACACGCCCGCACTGCCGAAGCGGCGGCCAATCAAGAACTGCAAACCGTGCGCACGCGGTTGGTGCAATTGGCCGCCGAACTCAAGGCGCAACAAGAACGCTTGCTGGCGCTTGAGACCGAAGACCGCGAACTGAGTGGCAAGATCGGCGACTGGCGCCGATTGCATCCGGAGCTGGACGACGGTGGCCTGGAAGAACTGCTGAGCGTCGACGACCCGCACGTCAGCCAACTGCGCCACCAGTTGCAGCAAAGTGAAAAAGCCATCCAACAGGCCAAGGTCTTGTTGCAGGAGCGCGATCAGCGCTTGCTCAATCACCAGGCGCAACACAATGGCAATCTCGACGCCGAACAGCTGGCAACGCAGCTGACTGAGTTGCAAAACCTGTCCGCCACCAGCGAACACCGCTGCGCCGAACTGCGCGCCGAACAGTCCGAAGACCAACGTCGCCAGAATGCCAATCAGGCGCTGGCGCAACGCATCGCCGAGGCCTATAGCGAGTGGCAGCGCTGGGCGCGGTTGAATGCCTTGATCGGCTCCGCCACCGGCGATACCTTCCGCAAAATTGCTCAGGCCTACAATCTTGATCTGCTGGTGCATCATGCCAACGCGCAACTGCGGCAACTGGTGCGCCGCTATCGCCTCAAGCGCGGCGGCAGCATGCTCGGTTTATTGGTGATGGACACAGAAATGGGTGACGAGCTGCGCTCGGTG
>JAPLSD010000194.1 GCA_026398835.1 Pseudomonas sp. | reverse complement strand
GAAGAGTACGGCTGGTGCGAATCTTGCGGCGTCGAGATCGGCGTCAAGCGACTGGAAGCGCGCCCTACCGCCGACATGTGTGTCGATTGCAAAACGCTGGCGGAAATCAAGGAAAAGCAGGTCGGTAAGTAACAGCCGATTTGAACGAATAACGGAGCGTGCGAACGCTCCGTTTTTGTTTCTGGGGATTTTGAATAATGTAGGAGCAGCCGGTCGACGCTCGATTGCTCGCGATAGCGATTTCAAGGACGCCATCGCCGGTAACAGGCCAGACAAAGTAACATTTAACCATGACTGCCATTATCCCCCCCGCGTATATCGGGCGCTTCGCCCCTACCCCCAGTGGTTACCTGCATTTCGGCTCGCTGGTTGGCCTCGTACCTCGACGCCCGCTCGGCAGGCGGACGCTGGCTGGTGCGCATGGAAGACCTCGACCCGCCACGAGAAGAACCCGGCGCCCAGATCGCGATCCTTGCGGCCCTGGAGCACTACGGTTTCGAATGGGATGGTGAAATGGTCCGACAGAGTGAGCGCCACGACGCCTACGCCGAAGTGCTCAATCGCCTGTTCAATCATGGCCTGGCCTACGCCTGCACCTGCTCGCGCAAACAGCTGGCGCCCTATCACGGCGTCTATCCCGGGTTGTGTCGCAATGCCGGGCACGCCAGTGAAGGTGCCGCAATCCGCCTGCGGGTACCTGAACTGGAATACCACTTCGAAGACCGGGTGCAGGGCAAGTTTCGTCAGCATCTAGGTCGCGACGTTGGTGATTTCGTTATTCGTCGCCGCGACGGGCTGTACGCCTATCAACTGGCGGTGGTGCTCGATGACGCCTGGCAAGGTGTGACCGATATCGTCCGCGGCGCCGATCTACTGGACTCCACACCGCGTCAGCTATACCTGCAAGAATTACTCGGCTTGCCGCAACCACGCTACCTGCACGTGCCGCTGATCACTCAACCGGACGGCCACAAGCTGGGCAAATCCTACCGCTCACCACCGCTGGCCAACGATCAAGCCACGCCATTATTGCTCCGCGCGCTGCGTGCCCTGGGCCAGAAACCCGGTAACGAACTCGACTATGCAAGCCCCCGGGAAGTGCTGAACTGGGGCATCCGGCACTGGGATGCAGCGCTGATCCCGCGCACACTGACTTTGCCCGAAGCGCAAATACGCTGACGGCGCTTGCAGCTTGGCGCCCATCCGTTACCATCGCCGCACGTTTTCGGGCACGCGCACAATAAAGAGAGGCCAGGATGTACATCTATCGTTTGGTCCTGCTCCTGGTAGTCGGGATCTATCTGTTCTCCCCGGCCATCATGGATTGGTGGATCGACGCCACTGGCGCCTGGTATCGCCCTTATCTGCTCTGGCTGATTCTGATCGTCGTGACCTTCATTCTGCAGAGCCAAAAAGATGCCGATGAGCTTTAGCCTGACCCAGATGATCCTGATCAGCGCCGCCTACCTGGCGGTGCTGTTCGGAGTGGCCTGGATCAGTGAACGCGGGATGATCCCCCGTTCGATCATTCGCCACCCGTTGACCTACACCTTGTCTCTGGGTGTGTATGCCAGCGCCTGGGCGTTTTACGGCACCGTTGGCCTGGCCTATCAATACGGTTACGGTTTTCTGTCCAGTTACCTCGGGGTTTCCGGGGC
>JAPLSD010000242.1 GCA_026398835.1 Pseudomonas sp. | reverse complement strand
GGAGGTGGCCAGGGTTTGTCGCGAGCATAACCTGCTGATCCTGGAGGACGAGGCCCACGGCGTGCTGGTTGAAGACCGCCTGCCGCCCCTCAGTTACTTCGCACCAGAACGCACGATTCTCATCAGTAGCTTGAGCAAGGCGGTTTCGGCAGGTTTACGCGTGGGTTACCTGCATGCACCACAGGCATTGATGAGCCGGCTGGCGGCGGCCTTGAGGTCCACCTGCTGGATGGCGACACCGCTGACACTGGAGCTTGCAACCGCCTGGATAGAAAACGGAACGGCCGCCCACCTGCTGCAGCAGCAGATTGTTGAGATGGGGCGTCGCAAGGCATTGGTTGAGGATCTGCTGGCGGGGCTCGCCTACAAGACGCATTTGAACAGTCCGCACTTCTGGATCGAGGTCCCGGAGCCATGGCGGGCCTCGGAAATTGAAGCGGAGCTCAAACAAAGCAATTACCTGGTCTCGACGGCTGAAGCCTTCGCAGTGGGGCATGCGGCGGTGCCGCAGTTCATTCGGGCGAGTATCTGCAATACATCGGGTAATGATCAGCTCCTGCGCGAAGGGTTTGATGCCCTGGCCACGGCGCTGGGTAAAGGTGAGGGGCGTTTTGGTCTGTAATGTGTGGCGAGGGAGGCTTGCCCCCTCGCCACAATGCCCACGGTGAAATTACTTGAACCGCCGCTCCACGCCTTTTTCCACGAGAATCTTCGCCGAAATCTCTTCTACGGAAAAATGTGTGGAATTGATATGCAAGATGTTTTCGCGGCGGAACAGATTTTCCACCTCCCGAACCTCGAACTCGCACTGCGCATAGCTCGAATAGCGGCTGTTGGGCTTGCGCTCGTTGCGGATTGCAGTGAGGCGGTCCGGGTCGATGGTCAGGCCGAACAGCTTGTGCTGATGGGCACGCAGGGCGGTCGGCAGTTGCAGGCGCTCCATGTCGTCTTCGGTCAGCGGGTAGTTCGCCGCGCGGATGCCGAATTGCATGGCCATGTACAGGCAGGTCGGGGTTTTGCCGCAGCGCGAGACACCCACCAGGATCAGGTCGGCCTTGTCGTAGTAGTGCGTGCGGGCGCCGTCGTCGTTGTCGAGGGCGAAGTTCACTGCCTCGATACGCTCCATATAGTTGGAGTTGTGGCCAATGGAATGGGACTTGCCGACCGAATACGACGAATGCTCGCTCAACTCTTGCTCCAGAGGCGCGAGAAAGGTCGAGAAAATGTCGATCATGAAGCCATTTGAGGTTGCAAGAATCTCACGAATGTCCTGATTGACGATGGTGTCGAAGATGATCGGCCGAAATCCGTCCTTTTCGGCGGCGTTGTTGATTTGTTGTACGATGGCCCGCGCTTTATCCACGCTGTCGATATAGGGCCGCGTGACTTTGTTGAAGGTAATATTTTCGAATTGCGCCAGCAGGCTTTGACCGAGGGCCTCGGCTGTAATGCCCGTACCGTCGGAGATAAAGAAAGCAGATCGTTTCATTTGCGCCTTGGGCCTTAAGCTAGTGACGAATCTTGGATATGATAGGCGCGATTTGCCGGCCTCGGATGGCCTGCATTCTCACTTATTTTCCAGGTCCAGGCCATATCGCTGGCAAACGCTCCCTTATGAGCAGCCGGCGTCCTGAGCTTTTCCAACACAGTTAGTGGAGAGATCACCTTGGTAGAGTACGTAGTTTCCCTCGATAAGCTCGGCGTCCACGATGTAGAGCATGTGGGGGGCAAGAACGCATCCCTGGGCGAGATGATCAGTAACCTTGCAGGTGCCGGTGTATCGGTTCCTGGTGGCTTTGCTACAACGGCTCAGGCTTACCGTGATTTCCTTGAACTAAGTGGTCTGAACGATCAGATCCACGCTGCCCTCGACGCCCTGGACGTCGACGATGTCAACGCCCTGGCCAAGACCGGCGCCCAGATCCGTCAATGGATCATGGAAGCTGAGTTCCCCGAGAAGCTCAACGCCGAGATCCGTACCGCGTTCGCCACGCTGTCGGCCGGCAACCCTGACATGGCCGTAGCCGTGCGTTCTTCGGCCACCGCCGAAGACTTGCCGGACGCTTCCTTCGCGGGTCAGCAGGAAACCTTCCTCAACATCCGTGGCGTCGAGAACGTCATTCGTGCCGCCAAGGAAGTGTTCGCGTCGCTGTTCAACGACCGTGCGATTTCCTACCGCGTACACCAGGGTTTTGACCACAAACTGGTTGCCTTGTCTGCCGGTGTGCAGCGCATGGTGCGTTCGGAAACCGGCACTGCTGGCGTGATGTTCACCCTCGACACCGAATCGGGTTTCCGTGACGTGGTGTTTATCACCGGCGCCTACGGCCTGGGTGAAACCGTCGTACAGGGCGCGGTGAACCCCGACGAATTCTACGTTCACAAGCACACGCTGGCTGCCGGTCGTCCGGCGATTTTGCGCCGTAACCTGGGCAGCAAAGCCATCAAGATGATCTACGGCGAAGTCGCCACGGCCGGTAAATCGGTCAAGACTATCGACGTCGACAAGGCTGATCGCGCACGTTTCTGCCTGAGCGACGCCGAAGTCAGCGAACTGGCCAAGCAAGCGATGATCATCGAGAAGCACTACAAGTGCCCGATGGACATCGAATGGGCCAAAGACGGTGACGACGGCAAGCTGTACATCGTTCAGGCCCGTCCTGAAACCGTGAAAAGCCGCACGTCCGCCAACGTCATGGAGCGCTACCTGCTCAAGGAAACCGGCACTGTGCTGGTCGAAGGTCGCGCCATCGGTCAGCGCATCGGCGCCGGCAAGGTGCGGATCATCAAAGACGTTTCCGAGATGGACAAGGTTCAGCCGGGCGACGTTCTTGTTTCCGACATGACCGACCCGGACTGGGAACCGGTCATGAAGCGCGCGAGCGCCATCGTCACCAACCGTGGCGGACGTACCTGCCACGCGGCGATCATCGCTCGCGAACTGGGCATCCCGGCCGTCGTGGGTTGCGGCAACGCCACTCAACTGTTGAAAGACGGGCAGGGCGTTACCGTGTCCTGCGCTGAAGGCGACACCGGTTACATCTTCGAAGGCGAGCTAGGCTTCGATATCAAGAAAAACTCCGTCGACGCCATGCCCGATCTGCCGTTCAAGATCATGATGAACGTCGGTAACCCGGACCGCGCCTTCGATTTCGCGCAGCTGCCGAACGCTGGTGTGGGCCTGGCCCGTCTGGAGTTCATCATCAACCGCATGATCGGCGTGCACCCTAAGGCGCTGCTGAACTACGCAGGGCTGCCGCAAGAGATCAAGGAAAGCGTCGACAAGCGCATCGCCGGCTATGACGATCCGGTCGGTTTCTATGTCGAGAAACTGGTCGAAGGCATCAGTACCCTGGCGGCTGCGTTCTGGCCGAAAAAGGTCATCGTGCGCCTGTCGGACTTCAAGTCCAACGAATACGCCAACCTGATCGGCGGCAAGCTCTACGAGCCGGAAGAAGAAAACCCGATGCTGGGTTTCCGTGGTGCTTCGCGTTACATCAGCGAATCGTTCCGTGACTGCTTCGAGCTCGAATGTCGTGCTCTGAAGCGTGTGCGCAACGAGATGGGCCTGACCAACGTCGAAATCATGGTGCCGTTCGTCCGTACCTTGGGCGAAGCCAGCCAGGTCGTCGACTTGTTGGCAGAGAACGGTCTGGCACGGGGCGAAAATGGCCTGCGCATCATCATGATGTGCGAACTGCCATCCAACGCCATTCTGGCCGAAGAGTTCCTCGAGTTCTTCGATGGCTTCTCCATCGGCTCCAACGACCTGACTCAGTTGACCCTGGGTCTGGACCGTGACTCCGGGATCATCGCTCACCTGTTCGACGAGCGTAATCCGGCGGTCAAGAAGCTGTTGGCCAATGCTATTCAGGCGTGCAACAAGGCCGGCAAATACATCGGTATTTGCGGTCAGGGCCCTTCCGACCACCCGGATCTGGCCAAGTGGCTGATGGAGCAGGGTATCGAAAGCGTCTCGCTGAACCCCGATTCCGTACTGGAAACCTGGTTCTTCCTGGCGGAAGGTCAGGCTGCGGTCTGAGTCGTTGAGTGAAGGGCCGATCAGTGATCGGCCCTTTCGGTTTGAAGTAGGGCGGGCTTTATGGATGCCGCCCTTTTTTGTGCAAGAGCATTATGCAAAGCAGCAGCAATCTATTTCCTGTCGCCTTGATCAGCGCCGAGCGTCGCGGCGATCTGAGCGAGGACGTTTATCGCTTGAAACCGGGCAACAGCCCCGATGGAACCGTTGAGCTGGCCGTCACCCGGCTGGGCATGGCCGATGGGTCACAGGTTCGTGGCGTTCCGGTCGTATTGCTTCACGGCAGTTTTTCCAATCGGCGTTTCTGGTACTCACCCAAAGGTCTAGGGCTGGGCGCTTATCTGGCGCGCGCCGGTTTTGATGTGTGGATTCCCGAGATGCGTGGTCACGGTCTGTCCCGGCGCAATCAGAACT
>JAPLSD010000265.1 GCA_026398835.1 Pseudomonas sp. | reverse complement strand
GCTTGCAGGAAGCGTCTCTCTTGCTCCATCAGTGCCGGCGCGCACATTTTACGGGTGCTGCCGACCTTACCGAAGCTGAGCTTGTCGCCTTCCAGGGTGTAAGGCGCGAACCAGTGGTTGCAGCCGCCAGTGCCATAGGCCCGACCGTCGTTACCAAGGGTGATGGTCAGGTGGCTGCTGTCGATCAACGGACGTTCGCCGATCCACTCCAGAACGTAGCTGTGCTCCTGTTGCAGTTTCACCGGCTCAGCAGCACAGCCCGATAACAGGCTGGCGCCCACCGTTCCCATCAGGGCCAGACGTTTCATCAGACGGGGCCCTGGCATTTACGGCAAAGGTGCTTCTCGCCTTCGGTCACCCAGCCAAGCTCCGCAATACGTGCTGCGGCGGCAGGCTTTTGCGCCTTGTTGCCGAGTTTGGCGTCGACCGCGAACTCAAAGTTCAGCTCGGCTGCACAGCTGTCACAGTTGACCTTCCACGTGTGAATGGCCAATTCACCGAACACCGGGCCACGGGCCACGGCGACCCATTGGCCGATCGGGTTGATCAGGTGACGGACTTTTTCCACGGTCAGGCGCATGGACAAGTCCTTGCTGCCTTTGAGGGTGACCACCAGGACATCGTTGCTCTGTATCGAGCCGCCGTTACCGGTGACTTGATAGCGGCCTGGCATCAGGGCGCGGCATTCGATCAGGGTGTGTTGCGGGCTCATCAGGGTATAGCGGAAATCGTGTTCGACCATGGGTCCTCCAAATATGGGCGGTATGCTAGCACGCGGAGGAATCCAGCATGGCCCAGGCGTATGACCTTCGATCAGGCAGCCGACCCGTGGCTCAGCCTTCCACCTGGTTTTGCGGTGTGCCCTTGGCCCAGGCGGCAATGTTCTGCAAAGTGGTCGCGGCAATCGCGGCCAGGGCTTCGCGGGTCAGGAAGGCCTGGTGGGCGGTGATGATGACGTTAGGAAATGTCAGCAGGCGAGCCAGTACGTCGTCTTGTAACGGCAGGTCTGAGCGGTCCTCGAAGAACAGCTGCGCTTCTTCTTCATATACATCCAGACCTAGATAACCCAGTTGACCGTTTTTCAGGGCGTCGATCAGCGCCGGTGTGTCCACCAGTCCGCCACGACCGGTGTTGATCAGCATGGCGCCCGGCTGCAGATGGGCCAGTGACTGACTGTTGATCAGGTGTTTGCTGTCGGCGGTCAGTGGGCAATGCAGGCTGATGATCTGCGCTTGCGCCAGCAGTTCCTGCAAACTCAGGTAACGGGCACCAAGGGCTTCAACCTGCGGGTTGGGATACGGGTCGTAAGCCAGTAGCTGACAGCCGAACCCGGCCATGATTTTGGCAAAAGTGGCGCCGATCTGCCCGGTGCCGACCACGCCGACGGTTTTGCCCACCAGATCGAAACCGGTCAGCCCATGCAGGCTGAAATCGCCTTCGCGGGTCCGGTTGTAGGCGCGATGCAGGTGCCGGTTCAGGGACAGAATCAACGCCACCGCGTGTTCGGCCACCGCGTGGGGCGAGTAGGCCGGGACCCGGACGATACTCAGCCCCAGACGTTTGGCCGCAGGCAGGTCAACATGGTTGTAGCCGGCCGAGCGCAGGGCGATCAGCCGGGTGCCACCGGCCGCCAGCTGTTCGAGCACCGGCGCGCTGAGGTCATCATTGATGAAGGCACAGACCACTTCATGGTGTTGGGCCAGCGCCACCGTGTCCAGGCTCAGCCGCGCCGATTGAAACTGCAATTGGACACCGGCCGGCAGTTCGGCACTGAGGAAGCTGTCGCGATCATAGGTCTGGCTGCTGAAGAGAATCGTGCGCATGGCGTCATCCTTGTTCGGGGTGCGATGAGCTTAACGCTCATCGGCATCGCCGCTATTGCCGTAGGTCAGGCACTGATGCGGGCTTCGGTGGCCAGGCGGTTGATGGCTCGGTCCAGTTCATCCAGAGCGGCAAAGGCCTTTTGGTCTTCTTGCTTGAGCAGGGTTTCACTGCGCTGGCAGGCTGCGCGCAGTTGCGGTACGCCACAGTAGCGGGTAGCGCCGTGCAGGCGATGGACCCGTTCGATCAGCGCATTCTGGTCATTGGCTGCTCGTGCGACGCGGATGGCTTCACGGTCAGCCTCCAGCGAAGCAAGCAGCATCGCCAGCATATCGGTAGCCAGATCGGCTTTGCCTGCGGCCAGGCGCAGCCCTTCTTCATGATCGAGCACCTGCAATTCGACGCCATTGATGTAGGACTCGCTGGCGCGCTCCGGCCCATGGTTGCGCAGCGCCAGGCCCGTCCATTTCAACACCACCTGGGCCAGTTGGCGCTCACTGATGGGCTTGGTCAGGTAGTCATCCATTCCGCTTTGCAACAGGGCGCGCTTTTCATTGGCCATGGCATGGGCGGTCAGGGCGACGATCGGCAGCGGGGTGCTGTGCCGCTCGCTTTCCCATTGGCGGATCACTTCGGTGGTCTCGCGGCCGTCCATCCCGGGCATCTGCACGTCCATCAGGATCAGATCGAAGGTTTCTGTCTGCACGGCCTTGACCGCGGCATAGCCGCTCTCGACCGCGAGCACCTTGGCCCCCATGTCTTCCAGCAGGGTTTGCACCAGCAACAGGTTGGCCGGGTTGTCATCGACGCAGAGCACTTTCGGCGCGCGGCTGGAGAGAGGTTCACCGGGATCGTTGCGCATCGGGCGCGGATTGACCAGGTCGGCCAAGGCTCGTCGCAGCTTGCGGGTGCAGGCCGGTTTGGCCTGCAATTGACTGTGGGGGTTGGGCACCGAGAGGTGAAACAGTGTTTGTTCTGTGGTCGGGCACAGCACCAGTACCTTGCAGCCCAAATGCTCGAGGTCCCAGATGTGCTGGTTGAGACGCTCGGGTGGCATGTCCTTGGTGGTGATGCCGAGCACCGCCAGGTCGATTGCCTGATCGGTCTGATGGGCACCGGTAATGCCGTTGGTCAACGCTTCCAGCGTATTGAACGGGGTGACTTCCAGGCCGCAGTCTTCCAATTGGTGCTGCAACGCCTGGCGGGCCAGTTCGTGGTTCTCCAGCACGGCGACACGGCGGCCGAGCAGTGGCGCCGACGGCAGGTCTTCGGCGTCGTCGCGGGTTTTAGGCAGGCTAAGGCTGATCCAGAACTCGGAACCTTCGCCGGGCGTGCTGTCGACGCCGATCTCGCCGCCCATCTGCTCGATCAGGCGTTTGGAAATCACCAGCCCCAGACCGGTGCCGCCGGGTTGCCGGGACAGCGAATTGTCGGCCTGGCTGAAGGCTTGAAACAGGGCTCGTACATCCTGATTGGACAAGCCGATGCCGGTGTCCTGAATGCTGATGCGCAGTTGTACGCTGTCTTCATGCTCTTCTTCGAGCATGGCGCGGGCGACGATAGTGCCATCGCGGGTGAACTTGATCGCGTTGCTGACCAGGTTAGTGAGGATCTGTTTGAGGCGCAGGGGATCGCCGACCAGCGACAACGGTGTATCGCGGTAGACCAGACTCACCAGTTCAAGCTCTTTGGCGTGGGCCGCCGGGGCGAGGATGGTCAGGGTGTCCTGTAGCAGGTCACGCAGGTTGAAGGGAATGCTGTCGAGTACCAGCTTGCCGGCCTCGATTTTCGAGAAGTCGAGAATCTCGTTGATGATCCCCAACAAACTGTCGGCGGATTTCTCGATGGTGCTCAGGTAATCCAGCTGACGGGGCGTCAACTCACTTTTCTGCAACAGATGGGTGAAGCCGAGGATGCCATTGAGGGGCGTGCGGATTTCGTGGCTCATGTTGGCCAGAAACTCGGATTTGATCCGGCTCGCTTCCAGTGCCTCTTTACGCGCCAGGTCCAGCTCGATGTTCTGGATTTCGATGGTCTCCAGGTTCTGCCGAACGTCTTCAGTGGCCTGGTCGATGCTGTGTTGCAATTCTTCTTGAGCGTTTTGCAGGGTACTGGCCATGCGGTTGATGCCCGATGCCAGCTCATCCAGCTCCTGACTGCCGAGCGGCGGCAAGCGAGTTTCCAGGTTGCCGTCCTTGAGCTGCGCAACGGCGTGTTTGATGAGGCTGAGCGGCCTGTTAATGGTGCGGCTTATGCGCAGCGCCAGCAGGGCAGTGCCGGCAAGGCCCGCGAGGATCAACATCAGACTGGCGAACAAACTGCGATAGCCACGCAGAAGCATGCCGCTGTGGGAAAGCT
>JAPLSD010000220.1 GCA_026398835.1 Pseudomonas sp. | reverse complement strand
TCAGCAACGCCGATCATCCGCTACTCAATCACTGGGCCGACACCTGGCAGGCGATTCTGTCTTCCCCACGAGGCGCGCAGATCAAGCAGGCGCTGGACGCGGTCGTGGCGAAAAGTCAGGTCATCATTGCCCGCAAGCCTGTCTGACCAGGGCCTTACGCCTGCTGCACAAACGTCAGGCGCAGTGCAAAACCGATCAACAGACTGCCAAACAACCATTGCTGCACCCGCTGCGCCGAGGGGCTGCGCTCGAGCCATCGTCCGAGCCCGGCCCCGACCAGCGCGTAACAGCTGTCGAACAACAACCCGACGATCACCAACACCATGCCCAGCGTGGCGAACTGCGCCGCCACCGGGCCGGCATGCGGATCGATGAACTGCGGCAGCAATACCGAGCAGAACAACAAGGCCTTGGGGTTGAGCAGATTGGTCAGCACCCCGCGCTGGATCGCTTCACGCCACTGCAAGGTCGAGGTGGGCGCCTGGGCTGTGTTCAGGCTCGGCAGCAGGTTGGAGCGCAGGCACTGAATCCCCAGCCACAACAGGTAGGCGGCACCGGTCAGGCGCACCACCTCAAAGGTCCAGGGTGCGGCCTTGAACAGAGTCGCCAGGCCCAGCGCCGCCAAGGCCACATGACAGCCCCGGGCAATCGCCAGCCCTACAGCCGTGGCCAGCGCTGCGGCTTTGCCCTGACGCGCGCCGGTTTGCAGCAGCAGAATCATGTCCGGGCCCGGCAGCAGATACACCACGGCCAAGGCCAAAAAAAACATCCAGAGCTCTGCCACGTTGCCACCCCCATTCGTTATCGATTCGGTGATCAAAGTCTATGCCCGAAGGGCAGGGCAGGTGCTTGCGTAGTCAGCCAGTAAAGCGGATAGACTTGGCACAATCTGCCAATCAAACAATAAAAACAGTCGGGAACTGCCAAGTATGAAACTGGATGCCTACGACCGCCGAATTCTTGCGGCGCTGCAACGGGACGGTCGCCTGAGTAACGTGCAACTGGCCGACGAGATCGGTCTTTCGGCTTCGCCTTGCTTGCGTCGGGTTCGATTGCTGGAAGAGGCCGGGGTGATTCGCGGCTATCAGGCCAACCTCGACCGCGATGAGGTGGGCCTGGGTTTGACGGTGTTTGTCGGGGTCAAGGTCGAGCGGCACAACGATGCCGAAGCCGAAGCCTTTCGCCAGGCCGTGACGGCGTTGCCCGAGGTGATTTCAGCGTTTCTTGTGTCGGGTGAGTCGGATTTTCTGCTGCAGGTGGTAGTGCCGGATTTACGCGGCTATGAACGCTTTCTCACCGGCAGCCTGCTCAAATTGCCAGGCGTCAGCGACATCCGCAGCAACTTCGCCATCCACACCGTGAAAACCCCCGGGCCATTACCGCTGGGGCATTTGCCGGATTAATTCACGCAGATCGTTCCCCCGCAGAGCGTGGGAACGATCGACAGATTTCAGGTTGTTGCGGGTTTGCTGCGTGGGCCCAAATGTTCGATGGACTGGTCGACCATGGCTTTGGCGATTTCCAACAGATGCCATACGGCGAAGACCATAGAGCGCTCGGCGCCTTTGAGGTGATCCCCGCATTCGTAAGCCGTGACGGATGCACAGCGCAGCAAGTCGGCGGTGTAGAGCATCGAGTCTTCGAAACTCACATCCTTGCTGACGTTGTAAAAGCGCAGTTCGTCTGGCGAAGAGGGATTGGCATCGGGCAGGTAGTAATCCAGAGCGCGATACAGCGCGGCGCGGTCCTTGAGCAGGTCGCGGGTGAAGGCGTTATCCATTGAAGGGGTGACAGGTGGGACGGGTGGATCGGGGACTATTTTGTCCATGGAGGTGCTCCTTTTCTAGTCTTCTCAAGAGCCGCCACTATCGCTACCAGACGATTAATGGGTGGTGGCCGTACGCGGGTTGGTAGACCGGAGACTAGAAACCGGCGCGCCCGAAGGCACCCTGCGCACGGCCACCATAAAGCGAAGGCCATAAAGCGCCTTGCAGAAGGGGACGCTTATGCGTCTAGTCTAACGGCGGGCTACCAACCCCCGTCGCTGATATGCAGCGACGGTCGAAGACTAGCCTCGTGATTTGGCAGACACAAGGCGAAAAGGATTCTCTAGGAAACGTCCCGCAAGTTAAAGGGAATTGCCTTGCTGGCCCTTTGAAAACTACGAGTGCTGCGCACTCGATCGCGAGCAAGCCCGCTCCCACATTGAATCTTCGGTGTGCACGCAATGTGTGCCCAAAGCAGATCTAGTGTGGGAGCGGGCTTGCTCGCGATAGCGGTGGAACTGGCCACACAGCTCTCGACTCGATGCCTACTAAATCTGCGTCGCCATCCCCTCCACATTCATCGCCGCCTGACGCAGCGCTTCAGAGCGGGTCGGGTGTGGGTGGCAGGTCAGGGCGATGTCTTCGGCCGAGGCGGAAAACTCCATGGCCACGCAGTATTCGCCAATCATTTCACTGACGCTCGGCCCCACTAGATGGACGCCCAGAATCTCGTCGGTATTCTCGTCTGCCAGCACTTTGGCGAAGCCTTCAGTTTCGTGGTTGATCTTGGCCCGGCTGTTGGCGCTGAAGGGGAATTTGCCGACCTTATAGGCTCGGCCCTCAGCCTTGAGCTGCTCTTCGGTCTTACCGACGCTGGCCAGCTCCGGTTTGGTGTAGATCACGTTGGGGATCACCTCATAATTGACCTCACCGGCCTTGCCGACGATCTGTTCGATACAGACCATGGCTTCGTCTTCGGCTTTGTGGGCAAGCATCGGCCCGGACGTGACGTCACCGATCACCCAAACACCCTGCGCCTCGGTGCGGTGGCCCTTGTTGCTGAGCATGCCGCGCTTGTCTGTGGTGAGGCCGACGTTTTCCAGACCCAGCCCTTGGGTGTACGGCCGACGACCGATGGCCACCAGCACGTAGTCCGCTTCCAGCAACTCGGCGGCACCGCCTGCCGCCGGCTCGATGCTTA
>JAPLSD010000158.1 GCA_026398835.1 Pseudomonas sp. | reverse complement strand
CGGTGGTCTATCTGTCGGGGATCTACAGCTCAGCGAAAGTCGGCGCACTGGCCGACACATTCGGTCGTCGCAAAATGCTCTGGGGCACCATCGTGCTGATGCTGGTGGGGATTGCTCTGACGATGCTGACCCCACTGCCAGCGGTGCTGATCGGCATGCTGCTGTTCACCTTCGGCTTCTTCGGCGCGCACTCGGTGGCCAGCAGCTGGATCGGCCGCCGCACGACCAAAGCCAAGGGCCAGGCCTCGTCGCTGTACCTGTTCAGCTACTACGCTGGTTCCAGCATTGCCGGGACTGTAGGAGGAATGTTCTGGCATTACGCCGGGTGGAATGGCATTGGCTTTTTTATTACCGGGTTGCTGGTCATTGCGTTGCTGGTGGCGTTGAAGTTGGCGAAGTTGCCGGTGCTGACGGGGAATGTGAAAGCCTGATATTTACGGCGCATAGAAGGCTGCGATCTTTTGATCTTTGCTATACGAAAACGCCCGGCAAATGCCGGGCGTTTTGTTTTCGAGGTGCGGTTACTCGTGATACTGCGCCGACAGCTCATGCACCGCGCGCAGGAAAGCGCCCGCGTGTTCCGGGTCGACTTCCGGGGTGATGCCGTGGCCGAGGTTGAACACGTGGCCGGTGCCTTTGCCGTAGCTGGCAAGGATGCGACCGACTTCGGTACGGATGGCTTCTGGTTTGGCGTAGAGCACGGTCGGGTCCATGTTGCCTTGCAGGGCGACTTTGCTGCCGACGCGCTGGCGGGCTTCGCCAATGTCACAGGTCCAGTCCAGCCCCAGCGCATCAGCACCCGCATCGGCGATGCTTTCCAACCACAGGCCGCCGTTTTTGGTGAAGAGGATGACCGGTACTTTGCGGCCTTCGTGTTCACGGATCAGGCCGCTGACGATTTTGCGCATGTAGGCCAGGGAGAATTCCTGGTACGCCGCCGCCGAGAGGTTGCCGCCCCAGGTGTCGAAGATCTGCACGGCTTGGGCGCCGGCCATGATCTGGCCGTTCAGGTAGGAGGTCACCGACTGTGCCAGCTTGTCCAGCAACAGGTGCATGGCTTGTGGGTTGTCGTAGAGCATGGACTTGGTCTTGCGGAAATCTTTCGACGAACCGCCTTCAACCATGTAGGTGGCCAGGGTCCATGGGCTGCCGGAGAAGCCGATCAGCGGCACGCGGCCGTTCAGTTCGCGGTGGATGGTGCTGACCGCGTCCATGACGTAGCCGAGGTCTTTGTGCGGATCAGGGATCGGCAGGGCTTCGACATCGGCCAGGGTGCTGACGACTTTCTTGAAGCGCGGGCCTTCGCCGGTTTCGAAGTACAGGCCTTGGCCCATGGCGTCAGGGATGGTCAGGATGTCGGAGAAGAGGATTGCCGCATCCAGCTGTGGATAACGGTCAAGCGGCTGCATCGTGACTTCGCAGGCGAACTCCGGGTTCATGCACAGGCTCATGAAATCACCGGCCTTGGCGCGGCTGGCGCGGTATTCAGGCAGGTAGCGACCGGCCTGACGCATCATCCACACGGGGGTGACGTCTACGGGTTGCTTGAGCAGGGCACGAAGGAAACGGTCGTTCTTCAGGGCAGTCATGTCGGCATCCGGAAAAAAAGTATGGGCATTTTCTCAGAGCGCGACGCAAAAGGCACGGCAAGAGCTGAGCCTTTTGTCTATCGGGTCAATTTGTCGCGGGGAAACCACCTCATGAGCTGGGCTCGATCCCTTGTAGGAGCGAAGCTTGCTCGCGATGCGGGCACCTCGGTCGACCTGATTACAGCGGTGATATTATCGCGAGCAAGCTCTGCTCCTACAGGAGCGAGGTATGCTCGCGAATCAGTATCAAACGCCCAGGTAATCCAGGATCCCTTCCGCGGCATTGCGGCCTTCGAAGATTGCCGTTACTACCAAATCAGAACCGCGCACCATGTCGCCACCGGCGAAGATTTTCGGGTTGCTGGTCTGGTGTTTGTATTGGCCTTGTTCCGGGGCTACTACACGGCCCTGACTGTCGGTCTGGATGCTGAACTGTTCGAACCATGGCGCAGGGCTTGGACGGAAACCGAAAGCGATGACCACGGCGTCGGCCGGGATGATCTCTTCGGAACCCGGAATCGGCTCTGGGCTGCGACGGCCACGGGCATCCGGTTCGCCGAGACGGGTCTCGACCACCTTCACGCCTTCGACCCGGTCTTCACCAACAATCGCGATTGGCTGGCGGTTATAGAGGAATTTCACGCCTTCTTCCTTGGCGTTCTTCACCTCTTTGCGCGAGCCCGGCATGTTCGCTTCGTCACGACGATAAGCGCAGGTCACCGACTTGGAGCCCTGGCGGATCGAGGTGCGGTTGCAGTCCATCGCCGTGTCACCGCCGCCGAGTACCACGACCTTCTTGCCTTTCATGTCGACGAAATCTTCCGGCGACTTTTCAAAGCCCAGGTTGCGGTTGACGTTGGCGATCAGGAAATCCAGCGCGTCATGCACGCCCGGCAAATCTTCACCAGCAAAGCCGCCCTTCAT
>JAPLSD010000442.1 GCA_026398835.1 Pseudomonas sp. | reverse complement strand
AGCATCGCCTGGGTGGATCTTGTTCTGGATGCCGTCCAGGCCAGCCATCAACAGTGCAGCGAAGCCCAGGTACGGGTTGGCTGCTGGATCCGGGAAGCGAGCTTCGATACGGCGAGCTTTAGGGCTGGACACGTAAGGAATACGGATCGAAGCGGAACGGTTGCGAGCCGAGTAGGCCAGCATTACTGGAGCTTCGAAGCCTGGGACCAGACGCTTGTAGGAGTTGGTCGAAGGGTTGGTGAAGCCGTTCAGTGCCTTACCGTGCTTGATGATGCCGCCGATGAAGAACAGGGCGGTATCGGACAGGCCGGCATAGCCTTCGCCAGCGAAGGTGTTCTTGCCATCTTTGGAGATGGACAGGTGAACGTGCATACCCGAACCGTTATCGCCGTACAGCGGCTTAGGCATGAAGGTCGCGGTGCGGCCGTATGCGTCGGCAACGTTGTGTACGCAGTATTTCAGGGTCTGAACTTCGTCAGCCTTGGCTACCAGGGTGTTGAACTTGACGCCAATTTCGTTCTGACCGGCAGTCGCCACTTCGTGGTGGTGAACTTCGATGATCAGGCCCATCTCTTCCATGGCATTACACATGGAGGTACGGATTTCGTGGTCGTGGTCGAACGGAGGAACCGGGAAGTAGCCGCCTTTGACGCCTGGACGGTGGCCTTTGTTGCCGCCTTCCACGTCCTGGTCAGACATCCACGAACCTTGTTCGGAGAAGATCTTGAACATGGAACCGGAAATGTCGGACTTGAACTTCACTTCGTCGAAGATGAAGAACTCAGGCTCCGGACCGACGAAAACGGTGTCGCCGATACCGGTGGACTTCAGGTATTCCTCGGCGCGTTTGGCGATGGCACGTGGGTCACGGTCATAGCCTTGCATGGTCGAAGGTTCGATCACGTCGCAAACCAGGATCAGGGTCGGCTCTTCGGTGAACGGGTCCAGGACGGCAGTGGTGTCGTCCGGCATCAGGATCATGTCGGAAGCTTCGATGCCTTTCCAGCCAGCGATGGAGGAGCCGTCGAACATTTTGCCTTCTTCGAAGAAGGCTTCATCCAGCGCATCGCGAGCCGGCATGGTCACGTGGTGCTGAGTGCCTTTGGTGTCAGTGAAGCGCAGATCAATCCATTTGACGTCATGATCTTTGATGAGTTGAACCGACTTCGACATAGTGTCCTCCGGGGTGGCTTCGGGCTAGTAGTGGAGTGCCCTTAGAATGTGGGTGATGCCGGCGCGAATACTCTGCCATGGCAACCTGCCTCACAAGGGAGCAAATTGCATGCCAGTGCCCCGACTTGGGTTTTCTGCCCCAAACTCACGCATATAAACGT
>JAPLSD010000400.1 GCA_026398835.1 Pseudomonas sp. | reverse complement strand
TGAGAAACTCGCTGCGGGTCGCCGCGTTTTCGCGGAACTCACCGAGCATCACCGATGTAATCATCGACGAATTCTGTTTCTCTACACCGCGCATCATCATGCACATGTGTTTGGCCTCGATGACCACTGCAACGCCTAGAGCGCCGGTCACTTCCTGGACCGCCTCGGCGATTTGCCGGCTGAGGTTTTCCTGGATCTGCAGGCGGCGGGCGTACATATCGACGATCCGCGCGACTTTCGACAGGCCAAGCACCTTGCCGTTAGGGATATACGCGACATGGGCCTTGCCGATGAACGGTAGCAGGTGGTGTTCGCACAGCGAGTAGAGCTCGATGTCCTTGACCAACACCATTTCGCTGTTATCGGAGCTGAACAAGGCACCGTTGGTGACTTCTTCAAGCGTTTGTTCATAACCGCGGCAAAGGTACTGCATGGCTTTGGCGGCACGTTTTGGCGTGTCGAGCAGGCCTTCGCGGGAGACGTCTTCGCCAAGCTGGCCAAGAATCGCGGTGTAATTCTGTTCCAGGGACATGAAACTACCTGTGGGATTTTACGCAAAGAACAAGGGTACGGTGGCGGACACGGCGCTGCAAGCTTGGCGAAACGGCTTTACTCGTCTCGACCTTCCATCATGGTGCGTTTGAGCATCACGTAAACCGCTCCGGCACCACCGTGTTTCGGCTGGCACGAGGTGAAACCGAGCACTTGTGAATGCTGGCGCAACCAGGTGTTGACGTGGCTCTTGATCATCGGCCGCTTGCCGTCCAGCCGCACCGCCTTGCCGTGGGTGACGCGTACGCAGCGAATTTCGAATTTTGTTGCTTCAGCGAGAAAAGCCCAGAGCGTTTCCCGGGCTTTTTCCACGCTCATGCCGTGCAGGTCGAGGCTACCTTCAAAAGGAATCTGGCCCACCTTCAGCTTGCGCATCTGGCTTTCCTGAACGCCGTCACGGGCCCACATCAACTCGTCTTCCGGACCGACATCGATGACGAATTGATCGGACAAGCCGTCAACAGTGGTCGCATCGGTGCGCACGGTAGCGGCCTGGCGCAACTTGGCGATCTGCGCGCGGTCGGCCTTGGGTTTGCCCGTCTCGGCGCGATCATGTTTGATCGGCTTGACGCCGCGGATCTCGCTTTTGAACAGGGAAAAATCGTCGTCTTGCATGTCAGCCTCCGCGAAGGGCGGCTAGTTTACCCAAGTCGAGACCGATCAGGCATGACAAAACACCACGCGCCTGCACTCAGTCATTTTTTTTCATCAGGTGCGGTGCAATGTTCAGCCCGTGGGACAGGCGCCGACGGCGACGGCCGCGACGCCATAACAAAATCCCGACGTACAGCAGCAACAGACCAATCACCAGAGTCACCGCCGAGCCGGTCGGGCTGGCATTCAGTTCGCCGAGTGCGGGTGGATGGCCCAACAAGCTGGCGGCACCGGCCATCGCCAGCAACACACCGAACATCGCCAGTACTGCCGAAAAGGCTGCGCCCAGGCGATAACGCCAGTTACTTGGGCCCTTAGGGCGCAAGCGGCGAGCGTCAAATCCATCGGATATCTTCATTCCGACCTTCCTCAATGGGTATCGGCCCTTCGACCGGGAGATGTCCGGGTTGTTCCGCAAATGGGAGGGTTTTGCGGATGAGCGGCCGGATAGCCGCTGCCCGAAAGTCGATCAGATCAGATCTTTGGTCATCGCGAGGGTAGCGAAGTTGTCCGCCATGATCGCCATTTCAGTCTGCTGCACATGTTCTGCGCTGAGGATGCCGCCTTTGTAAGGCAGATCGCGGGTCGCACAGGCATCTTCCACCAAGGTACAGCGAAAGCCGAGGTTCTTGGCCGCGCGTACGGTGGTACTGACGCTGGAATGGCTCATGAAGCCGCAGACGATCAGGTCCAGCGAGCCGAGGTCCTGCAAGCGCTTTTCCAGTTCTGTGCCATGAAAGGCGCTTGGCAGCAGCTTGCCGACGATGGTCTCGTCACGTTGTGGTTCCAGCCCCGGAATGAATTCACCGCGCTCACCCTGAGGATCGAACATGCCACCCACGGTGCCGAGGTGACGCACATGCACGATAGGCCGGCCGGCAGCGCGGGCTGCGGCGACCAGTTGCTTGATGTTTTCGACGGCAGCACCCATGCCGGTCAGGGCCAATGGGCCGCTGAGGTACTCTTTCTGGGCGTCGATGATGACCAGGCTGGCATGGCTCAAATTGGCCGGTGCATAACCACGGCCGCTGAGTTGAAACATCGTCTTTGGAACGGACATTCTGGGGCTCCTTTGGGTAGGGCTTTTGCGACATTGTCCTCTGGCTGAGCGCTTCTGTGAATCGCTACCAACGTAGGCTGTGTGGTTGCTGGCCTACAGCCCTGTCAAGAGGGGGGCTTGCGTTCAACCAAAAGGATAAAAAACAGATAGTTCCTACATTAGGCTAGTGTTTTTCATGCGTCGTCGGACCGCGTTTTGGCTGTTAGAATCGCCAGTCGTTTTTTCAGGAGTTTGCCCCCGTGATCACTTCCCGCCTGCGCACTTTACGCGACCACATCCGCTGGGCCGTCAGCCGATTTCATGGGGAAGACTTGTTTTTCGGCCATGGGACTGACAACGCCTGGGACGAAGCCCGTCAATTGGTGCTTGGCGCGTTGCATTTGCCTTGGGAAATCGCCGACAGCTATCTTGACTGCCGCCTGGAAGAAGACGAGCTGGTCAACCTGCAGCGTCTGCTCAAGCGCCGTATCGAGGAGCGAATCCCGACGGCTTACCTGCTGGGTGAAGCATGGTTTTGCGGTATGTCGTTCATCGTCGACGAGCGTGTGTTGATCCCGCGTTCACCGATCGGCGAGCTGATCGAAAAACGTTTCGAACCATGGTTGGGCACCGAGCCTGCACGCATTCTTGACCTGTGCACTGGCTCTGGCTGTATTGGCATCGCCTGCGCTTATGAATTCCAGAATGCTGAAGTAGTGCTGGCCGACCTGTCGTTTGAAGCGCTGGAAGTCGCCAATCAGAACATCGAGCGCCACGGTGTCGACGAGCGTGTGTACACCGTTCAGGGGGATGGTTTCGACGGTCTGCCGGGCCAGCGCTTCGACTTGATCGTTTCCAACCCGCCGTATGTAGATGCTGAAGATTTCGCCGACATGCCGGATGAATATCAGCATGAGCCAGAACTGGGCCTGGCTTGCGGTGAGGACGGCTTGAACCTGGTACGACGCATGCTCAGCGAAGCGGCGGATCACCTGACCGAAAAAGGTTTGCTGATTGTCGAAGTCGGCAACAGCCAGGTGCACGTCGAGGCGTTGTACCCGGAAGTGGATTTCGCCTGGCTGGACTTCGAACGCGGCGGCCATGGCGTGTTCATGCTCAGTGCCGAGCAGTGCCGTCAACATCAGGCGTTGTTTGCTTCACGGGTTTAATGGCAGAAACACACCATCCCGTAGGAGGGGCACAGGCTGCGATCATCGCAGCCTGCGCCAGCTTCTAACCCTGCTTACCCGCCTCCAGCATATTCTCCGGTCTGACCCAGGCATCGAACTCTGCATCTGTCAGATAACCCAGTTGCAGCGCTGCTTCGCGCAGGGTCAGGTTTTCGCCATAGGCTTTCTTGGCGATTTCGGCCGACTTGTCGTAGCCGATATGCGGATTCAATGCCGTCACCAACATCAAACCGCGCTCCAGATGGGCCGCCATTTGC
>JAPLSD010000059.1 GCA_026398835.1 Pseudomonas sp. | reverse complement strand
CTGGGCACGCCGCGCACGGTCTTGCCTTCGAAGATGTTGAAGTCGACCTGCTGGTGATGGGTCTTGGCGGAAATGGTTCGGGTGCCTTCCGGGTCCCAGAGCACCAGATCGGCATCGGCACCGACGCGGATCGAGCCTTTACGCGGGTACAGGTTGAAGATCTTCGCGGTGTTGGTAGAGGTCAACCCAACGAAATCCTGCATCGACAGCCGCCCAGTGTTCACACCTTCATGCCAGAGCACGGCCATGCGGTCTTCGATACCGGCGGTGCCATTGGGGATCTTGCTGAAATCGTCACGGCCGGCGGCTTTCTGCTCGGCGCAGAAACAGCAATGGTCAGTGGCGGTGGTGTGCAGGTTGCCCGATTGCAGGCCATGCCAAAGCGCTTCTTGATGGCCGCGAGGGCGGAAGGGTGGGCTCATCACATAACCGGCGGCGGTTTGCCAATCCGGATGCTGGTAAACGCTATCGTCCAGCAGCAGATGCCCGGCCAGAACTTCGCCGTAGACTGGCTGGCCTTTGCTGCGGGCGTAGGTGATTTCATACAGTGCCTCGCGGGTCGAGACGTGGACCAGATACAGCGGCGTACCGAGGGTCTCGGCGATCCGGATAGCGCGGCTGGCGGCTTCGCCTTCAACCTGGGAGGGCCGCGACAATGGATGAGCTTCGGGGCCTGTGATGCCCTGGGCCATCAGTTTGCGTTGCAGGTGATAGACCAACTCGCCGTTCTCCGCGTGCACCGTCGGTATGGCGCCCAGCTCCAGACAGCGCTCGAAACTGGCCACCAGTGTATCGTCGGCGGCCATGATCGCGTTTTTGTAAGCCATGAAATGCTTGAAGCTGTTCACGCCATGATGACTGACCAGCTCAGCCATTTCCTCGCGAACCTGCTCGCTCCACCAGGTGATGGCGACGTGAAAGCCGTAGTCCGCGGCAGACTTCTCGGCCCAGCCGCGCCACTGATGAAACGCCTCCAGCAATGATTGCTGCGGATTGGGGATCACGAAGTCGATGATCGAAGTGGTACCGCCTGCAAGCCCGGCTGCCGTACCGCTGAAAAAGTCCTCACTGGCGACGGTGCCCATGAAGGGCAGTTGCATGTGGGTATGGGGATCGATGCCGCCCGGCATCAGGTACTGACCACTGCCATCGAGCACTTCACAGTCCGCCGGAACATCCAGGTTGTTGCCGATGGCCTGGATTAAACCGTCAGCACACAGCACGTCAGCGCGGTAACTTTCATCATGGGTAACAACGGTGGCACCACGGATCAACAGAGACATTCCGAGTTCCTCACAGGCTTGACCGGCTAATGCCAGTTCTTGATGTTGTAGTGGCGGCAGCCTGTAGGAGGTTTTATTCCTGTCAACGCTGTCAGGAATAGACGCTAGCTGGTGTTATTGGATTGAGCAAATTTATTTTTTATAAGCTTATATTAAATATAAAGTATTGATTTATAAGTAGTTATTAACTAAATCACCAAAATGGTGAGGCCCCTCACCATTTTGACGCACTTGACAGGATCCAAATATGGTCAAGATTTCTTATGTGAAATCAGCTGCTTGAGCTATGCCTATGAGCGTGTGGAATCATTTGAAAAAAGAGTGATGCACCAGATTGAGCCCTGACTGAATAGGCAACGTGTCTGGCATTCGGCCTGAGTGTCGGAACATGTACCGAAGGGCTCGCTAATGTGTTGAATAAAACTGATAAACATCAGTTAGTTGTATGAACTGTACGGATTGGATGGGCGAGCACGCGGGAGAGTCGGCACGTTTATTGAGTGCCGCCGCTAGCAAGCTGGTCGGTCCGTATGAGTCGTGTGGGACGTGCAAGTACTCCGGCCATCGTTTCGGTTCGCGGCTTAATCCGCCAGCCAACCCGATGAGCAAAAATAATCAAAAGAACAGTGGAGCGGCCATGCAACAGATCAGATCACAGGTGACCGAGCGCAACGGCTTGTACGAGCTCGAAGCCGGCAGGGATGTACTCGACAGTCCCCGTTACAACCACGACATCGCACCGACCAAGGTGCATGAACGCACCTGGAACAAATGGCACATCACGGCGCTCTGGATCGGCATGTCGGTCTGTGTGCCGACCTACACCCTCGGCGGGGTGCTTACCGCATACTTCGGGCTGTCGGTCGGTGAGGCGTTACTGGCGATTCTGTTTGCCAATCTCATCGTATTGATCCCCTTGACCCTTAATGCCTTCGCCGGAACCAAGTACGGCATCCCGTTTCCGGTACTGCTGCGCTCCTCATTCGGTGTCATCGGTTCCAATGTGCCGTGTTTGATTCGGGCCCTGGTAGCCTGCGGCTGGTTTGGCATCCAGACGATGTTCGGTGGCCTGGCCATTCACTTGTTTCTCGGGTCGATTTTCGAGGGCTGGAAGTCCCTGGGCGGCACCGGCGAGGTGATTGGTTTCATGATGTTCTGGGCACTCAACCTGTGGGTGGTGCTGCGCGGGGCGGAATCGATCAAGTGGCTGGAAACGTTGTCTGCACCGCTGCTGGTACTGGTGGGCATCGGGTTGCTGGTCTGGGCCTTGCCGAATGTCTCACTGACCGAATTGATGGCGATCCCGCCGAAACGCCCGGAAGGCGCCAGCGTGACCAGCTACTTCTGCGCCGGGCTGACCGCCATGGTCGGGTTCTGGGCGACACTGTCGCTGAACATTCCGGACTTCAGCCGCTACGCGAAAAGCCAGAAAGACCAGATCCTTGGACAGATTTTTGGTTTACCGCTGACCATGTTCCTGTTCGCCGCGCTGGGTGTGGTGATGACCGCGGCCTCTGCGAAGCTGGTCGGGGTGACGGTTTCCGATCCGGTGACCCTGATCGGTCATATTCAAAGCCCCGTCTGGGTGGCGCTGGCCATGGCCTTGATCATCATTGCGACCCTGTCCACCAACACCGCGGCGAACATTGTTTCACCGACCAACGACTTCCAGAACATTGCGCCCAAGTTGATCAACCGGACCAAAGCGGTAATGTTGACCGGGCTGGTGGGCCTGGCATTGATGGCCCATGAACTGCTGAAGAAACTCGGTTTGCTGGTTTCTGATATCAGCCTGGAAACCGTCTACTCCAACTGGTTGCTGGGCTATTCCAGCCTACTGGGACCGATCGCCGGGATCATGGTGGTGGACTATTTCCTGATCAAGAAACAGCAGCTCGACCTGGCGGGCCTGTACCGCGATGACGTGTACCCGGCGTGGAACTGGAACGGCTTTATCGCCTTCGGCATCCCGGTGGCGCTGACCGTGCTGTCGTTGGGCAGTGACGCCTTCAGCTGGTTTTACAGCTACGGCTGGTTCACCGGCTCGGCGCTGGGCGGCTTGTTGTATTACGGATTGTGCTTGATGGGCCGTAGCGACACGGCGGTGGCCAAAACGACGGTGTGATGGCCAAAAGTTTCGCCTGAGAAAACCAATAAATTGCCTGAGGAGATCAACATGAGCGCAGCCCTTGACGTTCTGCAGTCCACCCATCAGCACATCAACCGCGACCGTCTGTGGCAGTCGTTAATGGAACTGGCCAAACTCGGCGCCACGGTCAAGGGCGGTGTCTGTCGCCTGGCCCTGACCGACCTTGATCGCCAGGCTCGCGACATCTTCGTGCAATGGTGCGAGGAGGCTGGTTGCACCGTGAGCATCGACGCCGTCGGCAATATCTTTGCCCGTCGCGCCGGGCGCAATCCGGAACTGCCACCGGTGATGACCGGCAGCCATATCGACACCCAGCCCACGGGTGGCAAATTCGACGGTTGCTTTGGCGTGTTGGCTGGAGTGGAAGTGCTGCGCACCCTCAATGACCTGGGCATCGAAACCGAAGCGCCGCTGGAAGTGGTGGTCTGGACCAACGAAGAAGGCTCGCGGTTTGCCCCGTGCATGATGGGTTCCGGGGTGTTCGCCGAGAAATTCACCCTGGAAGAAACCCTGGCCAAGACCGATGCCGCAGGCGTGACCGTCGGCGAAGCGCTGAACGCCATTGGTTATGCCGGTAGTCGCAAGGTCAGCGGCCATGCCGTTGGCGCTTATTTCGAAGCGCATATCGAGCAAGGACCGATCCTCGAGGATGAGCGCAAAACCATTGGCGTGGTGATGGGCGCGTTGGGGCAAAAATGGTTCGATCTCAAACTCAAGGGTGTTGAAGCCCATGCCGGTCCAACCCCGATGCACCTGCGCAAGGACGCGTTGGTCGGCGCTGCGGTGGTAGTCTCGGCGGTCAACCGCGTCGCGTTGGGTCATCAGCCCCATGCCTGCGGCACGGTCGGTTGTCTGCAAGCCTATCCCGGCTCGCGCAATGTGATTCCCGGCGAAGTGCGCATGACGCTGGATTTCCGTCATCTCGAACCCGCGCGGCTGGACTCGATGATCGCCGAGGTCAAACACGTGATCGACACCACCTGCGAGGAGCACGGCCTGAGCTTCGAACTGACGCCGACCGCCGATTTCCCACCGCTGTATTTCGACAAGGGCTGCGTCGATGCCGTGCGCAGTGCCGCACAGGGACTGGGTTTGTCTCATATGGACATCGTCAGTGGCGCCGGGCATGACGCGATCTTCCTCGCCGAATTGGGCCCGGCCGGGATGATCTTCGTGCCGTGTGAAGGCGGCATCAGCCACAACGAAATCGAAAACGCTACGCCGGACGATCTGGCGGCCGGTTGCGCGGTGTTGTTGCGGGCGATGTTGGCGGCGTCGGCAGCGATTGCCTGCAAGTTGGCCGCTTGACGGAAGTGGTTACCAAGACCTGAAGCGATTGGCGGGTGGGATTTGAAGCCGTGGTTTGCTTCGAAGCCCACCGCGCCAGCGCGCTCAGTTAGACCTCATCCACCTTGACCCAACGCTGCTCCAGCGCGGCCAACCGAATGGCCGTCGCCAGGCGTTCCACTTCCCAGGCTTCTTCAAAGTCGGTCCCTTGCGTACCTTGCCCGGCCAGCGCCATGATCAGCCCGTGCACCTCCAGGGTTTTCAACTCGTTGTACCCCAACTGATGCCCCGGCGCCGGACTGAAGGCGGCGTAACCCGGCAGGGAAGGGCCGGCCAGTAACCGCTGAAAACCATCCTGACCCGCGCGGTACAGGCGTAATTCATTCAAGCGCTCTTGATCGAACGCCAGCGTGCCGCGAGTGCCGCTGATTTCGAAGCTCAGATGATTCTTGTAGCCATGCTTGAGCCAACTGCTGCTGAACGTGCCGCGCGCACCGTTGGCGAAACGCAGCAGGGCATGGGCCTGATCATCGACTGCGATGCGGCGCTGATCGTGGCTGCCAGCAGTGGCAGGACGTTGCCGGTGCACGGTCTGGGTGTCGGCACACACGGCTTCCACATCACCGACCAGATGCCGGGCCATCGCCAGCAGATGACTGCCCAGATCCGCCAGTGCGCCACCGGCATGTTGCGCTTCGCAGCGCCACGACCAGGGTGATTGCGGATCGGCCATGAAGTCTTCGCTGAACTCGCCCTGAAAACTGATGATCTCGCCGAGTTCGCCGCTCTGAATCAATTCACGGGCCAGGCCGATGATCGGGTTGTGCTGGTAGTTGTAGCCGACTCGCGTCACCACGCCCGCAGCCTTGGCGGCGAGGCGCATCTGGTCGGCCTGTTCGAGGCTGACGGCCAGGGGCTTTTCGCAATACACCGGTTTGCCCGCGGCCAGGGCGGCCATGGTCATGGGGTAGTGCAGGTGGTTGGGGGTGGTGATGGCGACGACGTTGACCTTTGGGTCGTCGATCAGTTGTTGCCAGTCGCTGTGGGCTTTTTCGAAGCCCCAAGCATTGGCGCAGTGTTCGGCGCGTTGGCTGTCGGCGTCGGCCAGGGCGGCCAGATGCAGGTGTATGGGGAGTTCGAAGACTGCACTGACGTTGCGAAAGGCGAGGGCGTGGGCGCGGCCCATGAAGCCTGTGCCGATCAAGCCG
>JAPLSD010000070.1 GCA_026398835.1 Pseudomonas sp. | reverse complement strand
GGTGCTGCCACCCGGCGACGGAAAGTATTTAGTCATCGGCCAGAGTGCGGAGAACACAAGCCCAGCTTCCTCCTGCGCTTCGCGGTGAGCAACTTCTTCCGGTTGCTCATCTCTGTCGATCAGACCAGCTACCAATTCGATTAGCCACGGATTGGCAGTCTTGCCCAAAGCACCGACGCGAAACTGCTCGATCAACACCACTTCATCACGCTGCGGATCGTAAGGCAGCACGCAGACCGCATCATGGCGAACAAAGAGTTCACGACTGATCTCACGGCCCATGCCACCGGCAAACAGCTCATGGCGCAGATGCACGCGATCAAGCTGATAGAAGCCTTGAAAGCATTTCTCGCGCCGAACGATATCGACGGCTGTCGGAATGGCGTTGGCAAAGTCAGTCATATCAATCCTCGTTCTTGCGGTCCAATCCGAGGCTCCCCCTCGACTTCGCGCCATCCTAACGCGCTCTCGCCTGTTCATGCAGCCCCTTTCCAGTCAACGGGATAGACGGCTGCCCGCAAACCAACTCTAATTAGCGTAGGTCGTGTTGGCGTTAAATGACGGTCGCGCCCTCATTTAACGCCAACACAACCTTGCGGCGAACTGACGGCTGTGCTGACAGTCGAAGCCGGTAACTTTTGCCTTTCTCTGATTCACGAAGGACGCACATGTCGCTTTTAAAAATCGCCTCCGTGGCCTGTATCGCGCTGACTCTGGGCGCCTGCCAAAGCCTGTTTCAGCCCAACTATCGGGCACCGCTGGAAACCAAACGCGACGCCTCGGAGCAGATCAAACCGGGCTGCACCACCCCTGATTGCCCGCTGGTGAATATCGATACGCTGCAGTTCCCTGCCGAACCGCAACTGGACGGCATCATTGAGAAGCGCCTGCTGCAGTTGACCCGCACCTCGCCGGACGCACCGGTTCCGACCTCGCTGAACGCCTATCGGGAGCAGTTCCTGCGTGAATCCGACAGCCAAAGCAGCTACTTGCAGGCCAAGGTACGTGAGCAGCATGACGGCTTGGTGATCATCGAATTGTCCAGCTATCTGGACACTGGCAGTGCCAATAGCCTGCCGGGCCGCGGCTTCATCAACTATTCGCGCCAGCAGCACAAGGTGCTGAATCTGTCGGACATGTTGCTACCAGGTCAGGAAGAGGCGTTCTGGAAGGCCGCGCATGTGGCTCACAACAACTGGCTGATCGAGACCAAACTGGATCAGGAAGCCGAGTTCGTGAAAAGCTGGCCGTTCCAGAAAACCCCGCATGTGGCGCTGACCTACGGTGGGGTGATCCTCAAGTACGACGTGAGTAGCATTGCGCCTTACGCACTGGGCCACATCGAACTGACGATCCCCTACCCGCGCCTGAACGGCATTCTCAAGCCTGAGCTGTTTCCCGGCCGTAACTGAAAGCCCGACCCAGTACGAACTGCAACAGCCCTGCCAGTACCAGTGACGGCAGGGTTGCGCCGATCTCCGGATAGAGATTGGCCAGCAGGTGATAGGTGCTCACCCCGCCCAACCAGGCCAGCAACGCCGGCCAGCGCAACGCTGACGACGCCACGCGTGCACTGCGCTTGCGCAGAATGAAATGATCCACCAGCACCACACCGAACAGCGGCGCGAACACCGAACCGATCAACAACAGGAAGTTCTGGTACTGCGCCAATGGGGCGAAGCAAGCGATCAGCGTGCAGATGACGCCGATGGCCAACGCCAGATGCTCGACTTTCAAGCGCAACAGAATCCCGCTGGACACCGCTGCCGAGTGAATGTCGGCGAAGGCGTTTTCTGATTCATCCAACAGAATCAGCAACAGCGGAATCCCCAGGCCAGCACCGGCCAGCGCCAGCAGCAAGGCATTCACTTCACCGCTCGGCGCAAACGCCAGCGTGTAAGCCACGCCCAGGCTCATCAGCCAGAAGTTACCGATAAAGAAACCCAGCGCCGTACCGCCGAACACGTTTCTGGCGCGCTTGCCGAAACGTGAATAGTCGGCAATCAACGGCAGCCAGGACAGCGGCATGGCGATCGCAATGTCGAAACCCACTGCAAATGGCAGCGAACCGTCACCGGCCTGAGCCCACAATGCGGCCAGATCGGCCTTGGCAAACAGGTTCCAGGTTAGCCAGATGCAGGCCGCCAGCAGCAGCCAGATGCCCCATTTGCGCAGGATCTGCCGCACGAAGGTCAGTGGACCGCTCACCGCAAGCAAGGTTGCCAATGCACCAAACACCAGAGTCCAGAGCAGCGGATTGGCCGACAGGCTGCCCTCGCTGAATGCACGTGCGCCGAGCAGGCTGGCGGCATCGCGCATGACGATGATTTCGAACGAGCCCCAACCGATCAGTTGCAGCAGGTTCAGCACCGCCGGCAGGCTCGCTCCGCGAGTGCCGAGGCTGAGCTTGAGCGCAGCCATGGACGACAGACCGGTGTCGCTGCCGATCACGCCGACAGCAGCCAGCAGCAGTACGCCCACTGCCGTGCCGAGAAAAATGGCCAGCAACGAACCGGACAGGCCCAGGCCCGGCGCAAGCAAAGCGCCGGTCTGCAAGACCATCAGGCCGATGCCGAGGGAGAACCACAGGGAAAACAGATCGCGTGCACCGAATACGCGCTTTGCCAAAGGCACGGCGTGATCGGGGGAGTAAGTGCTGGGTGTGTTCACAGGGTGTTATCTCAGAGGGACGGTATTGGTGATTCGCCATGAAGGTCGATCGTTCCCACGCTCTGCGTGGGAATGCAGCCCCATGACGCTCCGCGTCATTGCCGAAGCAGACGCGGAGCGTCCAGTGAGGCATTCCCACGCTGGAGCGTGGGAACGATCATGACTGCTGGATCACACTTTTTTGTACAGCTGACTGCCTTCTTTCTTGAACCGCTCGGACTGCTCGCGCATCCCTTCTTCAACCTCTACATCGACGGCTTCAATGCGCTGGTTGGCCGCGTACTCACGCACTTCCTGGGTGATTTTCATCGAGCAGAATTTCGGCCCGCACATGGAGCAGAAGTGCGCGACCTTGGCCGAATCCTTCGGCAGGGTTTCATCGTGGTACGAACGCGCGGTGTCCGGGTCCAGACCGAGGTTGAACTGGTCTTCCCAACGGAATTCGAACCGCGCCTTGCTCAAGGCGTTGTCGCGGATCTGTGCGCCCGGATGCCCCTTGGCCAAGTCCGCGGCATGGGCTGCGATCTTGTAGGTGATGATCCCGGTCTTCACGTCATCCTTGTTCGGCAGGCCCAAGTGTTCCTTCGGCGTGACGTAGCACAGCATGGCGCAACCGAACCAGCCAATCATCGCCGCACCGATGCCGGAGGTGATGTGGTCATAACCCGGTGCGATGTCCGTGGTCAGCGGGCCGAGGGTGTAGAACGGCGCCTCGTCGCAGCACTCGAGCTGCTTGTCCATGTTCTCTTTGATCAACTGCATCGGCACGTGGCCCGGGCCTTCGATCATGGTTTGCACGTCGTGCTTCCAGGCGATCTTGGTCAGCTCGCCGAGGGTTTCCAGCTCGCCGAATTGCGCTTCGTCGTTGGCGTCGGCAATCGAGCCCGGACGCAGGCCATCGCCCAGCGAGAAGCTGACGTCGTAGGCCTTCATGATTTCGCAGATGTCTTCGAAATGAGTGTAGAGGAAGTTTTCTTTGTGGTGCGCCAGGCACCATTTGGCCATGATCGAACCGCCACGGCTGACGATCCCGGTGACGCGCTTGGCGGTCATCGGCACGTAGCGCAGCAACACGCCGGCGTGGATGGTGAAGTAGTCGACGCCCTGCTCGGCCTGTTCGATCAGTGTGTCGCGGAACAGCTCCCAGGTCAGGTCTTCGGCGGCGCCGCCGACTTTTTCCAGCGCTTGATAGATCGGTACAGTACCGATCGGCACCGGCGAGTTGCGGATGATCCACTCGCGGGTTTCGTGAATGTGTTTGCCGGTGGACAGGTCCATGACCGTGTCCGAACCCCAGCGAATGCCCCAGGTCAGCTTTGCCACTTCTTCTTCGATGGAAGAACCCAGCGCACTGTTGCCGATGTTGCCGTTGATCTTCACCAGGAAGTTACGGCCGATGATCATCGGTTCCAATTCGACGTGGTTGATGTTCGCTGGAATGATCGCGCGACCGCGGGCGATTTCTTCACGAACGAATTCGGCGGTGATTTCTTTCGGGATGCTGGCGCCGAAGCTATGGCCCGGGTGTTGCTGTTTCAGCAGGCCGGAAGCACGGGCTTCCTGGAGCTTCATGTTCTCGCGGATGGCGACGTATTCCATCTCGGCGGTGATGATGCCCTGACGCGCATAGTGCATCTGGCTGACATTGGCACCGGCCTTGGCCCGACGCGGGTTGTTCACGTGGGCGAAACGCAGTGCGGTCAATTCCGCATCGGCGAGGCGCTCCTGGCCGAAGTTCGAGCTCAGGCCGGACAGGCGCTCGGTATCGCCACGGGCGTCGATCCACGGCGAACGCACATCGCCCAGACCTTTGCGAACGTCGATGATGACATTCGGGTCGGTGTAGGGGCCCGAGGTGTCATACACCACCACCGGCGCGTTGATCTCGCCGCCGAACTCGGTCGGGGTGACATCAAGGCTGACTTCGCGCATCGGCACGAGGATGTCCGGGCGTGAACCCTGGACGTAGATTTTTTGCGAGCGGGTAAAGGGCTGAACCGAT
>JAPLSD010000384.1 GCA_026398835.1 Pseudomonas sp. | reverse complement strand
TCAGCAGCGGTCACCACACCGCACGAGTCGCCAGCAAGGTCAGCCATGAACAAGAATAATCGCCATCCTGCAGACGGTAAAAAACCGGTCACTATTTTCGGCCCGGACTTCCCATTCGCTTTCGACGACTGGATCGAGCATCCGGCTGGCCTGGGCAGTATTCCTGCGCAAAACCACGGTGCCGAAGTGGCGATTGTCGGCGCCGGCATCGCCGGATTGGTGGCGGCTTACGAGCTGATGAAGCTGGGCCTGAAACCCGTGGTGTACGAAGCCTCGAAAATGGGCGGCCGCCTGCGCTCCCAAGCATTTGAAGGCGCCGAAGGAATCATCGCCGAGCTGGGCGGTATGCGCTTCCCGGTATCGTCCACCGCGTTTTACCACTATGTCGACAAGCTCGGCCTGGAAACCAAACCCTTCCCCAACCCGCTGACGCCTGCTTCAGGCAGCACGGTGATCGACCTCGAAGGTCAGACCCATTACGCACAGAAACTCGCCGATTTGCCGGCGCTGTTCCAGGAAGTCGCCGACGCCTGGGCTGATGCGCTTGAAGACGGTTCGCGCTTCGGCGAGATTCAGCAAGCGATCCGCGACCGCGATGTGCCACGTCTCAAAGAGCTGTGGAACACCCTCGTGCCGCTGTGGGATGACCGCACGTTCTACGACTTCGTCGCTACTTCCAAAGCCTTCGCCAAGTTGTCGTTCCATCACCGTGAAGTGTTCGGCCAGGTTGGCTTCGGCACCGGTGGCTGGGATTCGGACTTCCCCAACTCGATGCTGGAAATTTTCCGCGTCGTCATGACCAACTGCGATGACCATCAACACCTGGTAGTCGGCGGCGTCGAGCAAGTGCCACTGGGCATCTGGCGTCACGTACCCGAGCGTTGCGCCCATTGGCCGGAAGGCACCAGCCTGAGCTCGCTGCACAGCGGCGCACCGCGTACCGGGGTGAAACGCATTGCCCACGCCGCCGATGGCCGCTTCAGCGTCACCGATAACTGGGGCGACACCCGCGAATACGCCGCCGTACTGACCACCTGCCAGAGCTGGCTGCTGACCACCCAGATCGAATGTGAAGAATCACTGTTCTCGCAGAAGATGTGGATGGCCCTGGACCGCACACGCTACATGCAGTCGTCGAAAACCTTCGTTATGGTCGACCGGCCATTCTGGAAGGACAAGGACCCGGAAACCGGTCGCGACCTGATGAGCATGACCCTCACCGATCGCCTGACCCGTGGTACCTACCTATTCGACAACGGTGACGACAAGCCGGGCGTCATTTGCCTGTCCTACTCGTGGATGAGCGACGCGCTGAAAATGCTCCCGCAACCGATCGAGAAACGCGTGAAACTGGCGCTGGACGCACTGAAGAAGATCTACCCGAAAGTCGACATCGCGGCACGCATCATCGGCGACCCGATCACTGTGTCCTGGGAAGCCGATCCGCATTTCCTCGGCGCCTTCAAGGGTGCACTGCCGGGCCACTATCGCTACAACCAGCGTATGTATGCGCACTTCATGCAGCAAGACATGCCCGCCGAGCAGCGTGGGATCTTTATCGCGGGCGACGATGTTTCATGGACGCCAGCATGGGTTGAAGGCGCGGTACAGACTTCGCTGAATGCCGTGTGGGGCATCATGAAACACTTCGGTGGCGAAACGCATGCGCAGAACCCTGGCCCGGGCGATGTGTTCCATGAAATCGGTCCGATTGCCCTGCCCGAGTGATAGGAAGTTCGATATGCGAGTAGCTCTTTACCAATGCCCGCCGCTGCCACTGGATGTCGCGGGCAATCTACACCGCCTGCAAAAACTGGCAATGGAAGCCAGGGACGCGGATTTGCTGGTGCTGCCGGAGATGTTCCTGACCGGTTACAACATCGGCGTCGAGGCGGTCGGCGCATTGGCCGAGGCGCGGGACGGCGCGTCGGCGCAACACATTGCGAGCATCGCCAAGGCCTCGGGTGTCGCCATTCTCTATGGCTACCCGGAGCGCGCCGATGACGGGCAGATCTACAACGCCGTGCAGTTGATCGATGCTCAGGGCGAAAGTCTGTGCAACTACCGCAAGACTCACTTGTACGGCGAACTCGATCACTCGATGTTCAGCGTCGGCCCCGATGAGTTTCCACTGGTGGAATTGAACGGCTGGAAGCTCGGCTTTTTAATTTGCTACGACCTCGAATTCCCGGAAAACGCCCGGCGTCTGGCCTTGGCCGGTGCCGAGTTGATTCTGGTGCCGACGGCGAACATGGTGCCGTATGACTTTATCGCCGACGTCACGGTGCGTGCCCGCGCCTTCGAAAATCAGTGTTATGTGGCCTACGCCAATTATTGCGGTCATGAAGGCGAGATCCACTACTGTGGCCAAAGCAGCATCGCCGCGCCAGATGGCACTCGTATCGCCCAGGCTGGACTGGATGAGGCGCTGATTGTCGGAACGCTGGATCGGCAGTTGATGCTCGATTCCCGTGCCGCCAACCGCTACTTCATTGATCGCCGACCC
>JAPLSD010000203.1 GCA_026398835.1 Pseudomonas sp. | reverse complement strand
GCTGTTCCCGCTGTACGCGTTGACCGGTCTGTTTGTCGGCACCATCGGCGCGGTGCCGTTCGTGATGGTCAACGCCTTCCCGGCAGTTGTCCGCTTCAGCGGCTTGTCGTTTTCCTACAACCTGGCCTACGCGATCTTCGGCGGTTTGACTCCGATGGTCGTGACCTTACTGCTCAAGGAAAGCCCGATGGGGCCCGCCTATTATGTTGCGATTATTTGCAGCATGGGTTTGTTGGTGGGTCTCTATCTGTGGAAGAAGGGACGTTGATTTAAGTACTGGCTGGCCTCAAAAAATCGCAGCCTGCGATCTTGGCGATATCACTATCAATGCCTCACCTGAAAGGCCAGCCTTCCAATGGAATGCTGGCCTTTCATCTAATTGTCATATTCCAGTCATAGAGTGTTCACACGGCCTACAGATACTTGGCCCCGACTTAACACCCCCTATCTGCTAGGAGTAAGGCATGAAACTGAAGCGTTTGATGGCGGCAATGACTTTTGTCGCTGCTGGCGTTGCGACTGCCAATGCGGTTGCCGCTGTTGACCCTGCTATCCCGAGCTACACCAAGACCACTGGTGTGTCGGGCAATCTGTCCAGCGTTGGTTCCGATACCCTGGCGAACCTGATGACCTTGTGGGCCGAGAACTACAAGAAGGAATACCCGAACGTAAATATCCAGATTCAGGCCGCTGGCTCCGCCACTGCGCCACCTGCGCTGACTGAAGGCACCTCGAACCTGGGCCCGATGAGCCGCAAAATGAAGGACACCGAACTGGCTGCCTTCGAGCAGAAGTACGGTTACAAGCCGACCGCTATCCCGGTCGCTGTGGATGCCCTGGCCGTGTTCGTGCACAAGGACAACCCAATCAAGCACCTGACCATGGAACAAGTCGACGCAATCTTCTCCTCGACTCGTCTGTGCGGCGCCAAAACTGAAGTGAAAACCTGGGGTGACCTGGGTGTGACTGGCGACCTGGCCAACAAGCCAGTTCAACTGTTCGGTCGTAACTCGGTATCCGGCACCTACGGCTACTTCAAAGAAGAAGCCCTGTGCAAAGGCGACTACAAGCCAAACGTCAACGAACAACCAGGTTCGGCTTCGGTCGTGCAATCGATCAGCAGCTCGCTGAACGGTATTGGGTACTCGGGCATCGGCTACAAAACCGCTAGCGTGAAGACCGTGGCTCTGTCCAAAAAAGGCAGCACTGACTTCATCGAAGACAGCGAAGAAAACGCCCTGAACGGCAAATACCCGCTGTCGCGTTTCCTCTACGTCTACGTCAACAAAGCCCCGAACAAGCCTCTGGCCCCGCTGGAAGCTGAGTTCGTGAAACTGGTTCTGTCCAAACAGGGCCAGGAAGTGGTTGTGAAAGACGGCTACATCCCTCTGCCAGCCAAGGTTGCTGCAAAAGCACTGGCTGACCTGGGTCTGCAAGAAGGCGGCGGTGAAGTCGTAAAAAAGTAGCACCTTAGCCTGGGTCGTGACCCAGGCTGCATCACTCCGGCGGGGTCTGTTGGACCTGGACCCCTGCCACTCATTTTCGATCCGCTGCCGGCTCTGCTTCGCGGCGGATTTGTTGCGTCACTGCATTGTCATGTTTTTGTCATAAAGGATCGCTAGGGTGAGCGCATGAATGATCTGGCCAATTCCACCATGACTACTAATCCCCCCAAGCGAATTGACTTCAATACGCCTGAGCTGCAACGCAAGCGACGCATTCGCGCGCTTAAAGACCGTCTGACCCGCTGGTACGTGCTAATAGGTGGCCTGGCCGTCCTCGGCGCAATCACCTTGATCTTCTTTTTCCTCGGTTACGTCGTGATGCCGCTATTCCAAGGGGCTAGCCTGACCGCCAAGGAATCCATCACCCCTGCCTGGATGCAAGACGCCGGCAAGCCGTTGATGATCTCCCTGGAAGAGCAGAACCAGGTCGCGATGCGGGTTTCCGACAAAGGTCAGGCGCTGTTCTTCGACATCGACAGTGGTGCCGAATTTAGCCGCGTGAACCTGCCGATTCCGGCCGGCGTCAGCGTGACGTCTATTGGTGAAGACCAGCCGGGGCATCCGTTGGTGGTGGTTGGCTTGTCCAACGGCCAGGCCTTGGTGTTCCGCCACACTTATAAAGTCAGCTACCCGGATGGCAAGAAGACCATCTCGCCGGCCATCGAATACCCCTACGGTGAAACGCCGATCGCGCTGAACGAGCAGGGCGGTGCCCTTGAGCACGTCAGCCTCAACGCCACCGAGTCGGCGCTGGTAGTCGCCGGTTCTACCGGTCCGCAGCTGCATGTGCTGTCGCTGACAAAAGAAGAAAACATGATGACTGGTGAAGTCACCAGTGATCAGACCCGTATCGAACTGCCGCAAATGACCGAGACGGTCAAAGCGATCTTCATCGACCCGCGCCAGCAATGGTTGTATGTGGTTAACGGTCGTGCCCAGGCCGACGTGTTCAGCCTGCGCGACAAGAGCCTCAACGGTCGCTACAAGCTG
>JAPLSD010000747.1 GCA_026398835.1 Pseudomonas sp. | reverse complement strand
GCAGAGCGGCGAGGAATACGCCCTCGCCCGAACCGAACGCAAAAGCGGCCACGGCTATGGCGGCTTCATTTTCTACACAAGCCCCGAAGTCACGCTCGAAGAAGACCTGATCCGCCGCGACCTGACGATCAACGCCATGGCTGAAGATGACCACGGCGCTCTAACCGATCCATATCACGGCCAGCGCGATCTTGATGACCGCGTACTTCGTCACGTTTCACCCGCATTCGCCGAAGATCCGCTCCGAGTCCTGCGCGTGGCGCGCTTTGCTGCACGTTACGCCGAACTCGGCTTCAGGGTCGCCCCCGAAACACTGGAATTGATGCACCAGCTCAGCGAATCAGGTGAGCTCGAGGCGTTGACGGCGGAGCGCAGCTGGAAAGAAATCTCCCGCGCACTGATGGAAAATCAGCCTCAGGTGTTCATTCAAGTGCTACGCGACTGCGGCGCGCTGAAGGTATTGCTTCCCGAAGTGGATGCGCTGTTCGGCGTGCCGCAGCCCGAAGCTCACCACCCGGAAATCGACAGTGGTGTGCACACCCTGAGCGTCCTCGAACAGACTGCCAGGCACGCTCAACCACTGACGGTGCGCTGGGCCTGCCTGCTGCATGATCTTGGAAAAGGGCTGACGCACAAGAGTCAGTGGCCGAAACACATTGCCCACGAGCACAAGGGATTACGCCTGATCAAGGCGGTGAACGAACGCTTCAAAGCGCCAAGAGACTGCCAGGAACTGGCTCTGCTGGTCGGCGAATACCATACGCATGGTCATCGCGCCCTCGAGCTGAAGCCTTCGACATTGCTGGAGTTGCTGCAAAGCTTTGATGTCTATCGACGGCCGCAGCGTTTTGAAGAGTTTATCGTCGCCTGCGAGATGGACGCCCGAGGCCGAAAAGGCTTCGAGCACAGAAGTTATCCACAGGCGGAGTATTTGAGAGGCGCGGCGACAGCAGCGCGGTCCGTGGCGGTTCAGCCACTGCTGGAACAAGGTTTCAAAGGACCGGAACTGGGCGAAGCGTTGAAACGCGAACGGCTTCAGGCGCTGAAGGCTTACAAAGAGGTGGCGTCTACTTGAAAAGCATCGCGGGCAAGAACCAGGCGTTCTTGCCCGCGAAAAGGTCAAAGCAGGCTGGAAGGGGTCAACGGCACGCCGCGCCACTCAAATGCCACCGGCGCCAACACTTGATCAATCTGCGCCTCACTCCACAGGGCCGCAAAGCTCTTGCCTACGCTTGGATGCAGTCTGTCGGGTGCAATCAACGACAACGGCCACAGCACAAACGCATTTTTCAGGATCTCTGTGCGCGGCAGGATCAAACCGTCGTAATTGCCCACCCAATCGCCATAGAGCAGCACGTCGATGTCCAGCGGCAAGCCCTTGCGATCCGGAGCGTAACGACCGTTATCCGCCTCGATGAATTTCAGTCGGCGATCCAGCTCCATCAGTGGTAGATCGGTAAAAGCCGACACCACCAAATTGAAGAATGGACCGCTCTTGATGCCCACCGGCTGACTTTCAAACACGGCCGAACAGCGTACATCCACCAGAAAACCGGCCAGAGCATCCAGCCCCGCCTGCAAATGGGATTCACGCTCGATATTGCTACCGAGACCTAGAAATACCTGAGTTAGCGACATCCGCGCTCGATCTCCACGCCCACACCCGTGGCGGCGGCGACTGCACCCGGCTTGGTCAGCTTGAGGTGCAACCAGGGAATATGAAACTCACTCATCAGAACTTCAGCCAGACGCTCGGCAAAAGTTTCTACCAGCTGGAACTGCGCCTGCTCGGCAAATGCCTGAATGCGCGAAGACACACTGGCATAATCCAGCGCCAGGGTCAGGTCGTCACCCGCAGCAGCCGGGCGATTATCCCAGGCGAAGCTCAGATCAAGACGCAGGCACTGTCGGATGCCTCGCTCCCAGTCGTAGGCACCAATCACCGTGTCGACTTCCAGGCCCTCGATAAACACTCTGTCCAAGCACTCTTCTCCGCAGCACGACAAGGGCGCAATGCGCCGTTAGAATCAGGGCGTCCTCGCCCGGAATAGTTAGCATGTTTTGGTTACTGGCGATCCTCGCCTACCTGCTTGGCTCTCTGTCCTTTGCCATTTTGCTCAGCCGCCTGACCGGTACCCCCGATCCGCGAATGAGTGGCTCGGGCAATGCCGGCGCAACCAACATGCTGCGCCTGGCCGGCAAAAAACTGGCCGTGCTGACCTTGCTCGGCGACCTTTGCAAAGGCTTGTTGCCAGTACTGATCGCCAGCCTCGCAGGGTTATCACTGCAGCAACAGGCCTGGATCGGTTTATGTGCCGTCATCGGTCACCTGTTCCCACTGTACTTCCGCTTTCGCGGCGGCAAAGGCGTCGCCACCGCTGCCGGGATGCTGCTAGGGCTGTACCCGCCCGCGGCGCTCCTGGCTATCTGCGCCTGGCTGCTGACCTTCTACCTCACCCGTACCAGCTCGCTGGCCGCCTTGATCGCCACACCGCTGACCCTGCCACTGCTTGCCTGGCTAGAACCCGCCGCATTGCTGCCCATGAGCGCACTCACGGCGCTGATCGTCTGGCGCCATCGCGGCAATCTACGCGACCTG
>JAPLSD010000652.1 GCA_026398835.1 Pseudomonas sp. | reverse complement strand
GTTTGAGTTCGCAAACGGCGCAGCAGCGCCAGCAACTGGAACTGGCGCAGAAGGCTTTGGCGGCTGTTGAGCAACGTTTGGCGCTGCTTGAAGTGTCTGGTGTCAGCGCTGCCCGGCAATCTGAACCGACGACTGCCAGCGAGTCGGTCCAACCGGATCACCCCTCTGAAATTGTCTTGAGCGAAGCGCCGGAACCGATTCCGGCGCCTTTGCGTGCGGTTCCCGAACTGGTCTGGGAATGGCCGGCCGAGCTTGAACGCGAGCAATTTTCCGTTGCACCGCAGGCGAGCAAGCCACCGCCTGCCGATGCCTGGAGGCCAGAACCCGGCGTCAGCGCACCGAGAGAACCGGCCGCCCCCGCCGCTCCACGCGGACCGAACCTGATTGAGCGCACTATTGCCGGTGCGCGCAATTGGTTGTTCGGCGGTAACACCGTGCTGCGGGTCGGTGTGGTGTTGTTGTTCTTGGGGCTGGCGTTCCTGCTGCGCTATGCCACCGAAGGCATGGTAGTGCCGATCGAGCTGCGTTACGCCGGGGTTGCGGCGTGTGCTCTTGGCCTGCTCGGGGTGGGCTGGTGGCTGCGTCTGCGCAACACCAACTATGCGTTGATGCTGCAAGGTACCGGGATCGCGGTGCTGTACCTGACGGTGTTCGCCGCTATGCGTCTGCATCCGTTGCTTGATCCGACAGCCGCCTTGAGTTTGTTGGTAGCCGTCACGGTGTTCTCGGCGATTCTGGCGATCACACAGGACGCGCTGGGCCTGGCTGCAGCAGCGGCGCTGGGTGGCTTTGCCGCGCCGATCCTGACCTCCACGGGGGCCGGCAACCACGTCGCGCTGTTCAGCTATTTTGCCTTGCTGAATGCCGGCATTCTAGGCATCGCCTGGTTCAAGGCCTGGCGTCTGCTCAACCTGATCGGTTTCGTCGGCACCTTCGGTATTGGCTTCGCGTGGGGGCTGCGTTCTTACACACCGGAGCTGCTATGGAGCACCGAGCCGTTCCTGATTCTGTTCTTCCTGATGTACCTGGCGATAGGGTTGCTGTTTGCGCGGCGCAAGTTGCTCGAAATGAGCGACGCACCAGAAGACCGCAGCCGCGAGGCGCTGCTGCGCTGGTCGGCGCGCAAGGGAGATTATGTTGACGGTACGATGCTGTTCGGCCCTCCACTGGTTGGCTTCGGCTTGCAGTTCGCGCTGGTCCAGCATCTGGAGTTTGCCGCGGCATTCAGCGCACTGGCGCTGGGTATCATCTACATGGGCCTGGCCCGTTTACTCGCCGGTGGGCGAGCGTTGTTGCTGGGCGAAACCTGCCTGGCATTGGGGGTGATTTTCGCCAGCCTGGCGATTCCGCTGGGGTTGGATGCGCGCTGGACCGCTGCGGCCTGGGCGGTGGAAGGTGCGGGCATTTTCTGGCTTGGCCTGCGTCAGCAGCGACCCTTGGCGCGGGCGTTTGCCTTGCTGCTGCAAGTGGGCTCGGCGCTGGCGTTCCTCAGCGAGCTGCAAATGGGCGAGTCGAGTCTGCTGGACGGCGCGCCGCTAGGAGCTCTATTGCTGGGTGCGGCGTTGCTGTTCAGTTTCTATCAGTTGCGTAAAGCCCAGTCCGAGCAAGCCTCGAACCGGGAGCGCAGAGCCTTGCCGGTATTGGCCTGCGGCGGCCTGGCCTTCCTCTATCTGCTGGCGCCGTTGTTTTTCTTCACCCACGGTACGTCCATCAGTTGGGCGCTGGCCGGGCTGGTGACCCTGTTCGTCGGCCTGCGCCTGCAATCGCGGACTTTCCTGTTTACCGCTTTCGCTGTGCAGCTGCTGGGCGGCGCGTTGTTCCTGTTACGGCTGCAGGGCGCGCAGGGCGACGCTGCGGTATTCAGCGCCGGTTGGAGCGGTTTGCTCGGTGCGTCCTTGATTGGACTGGCGTTGATTGGCGGCATGTTGCTGGCGGCTCGTGATGACATGGTGCGCAGCGACGTACGCCTGCTACGCAGTCTGTCGGTGGTGTTGCTGGCGGGGCTGGTGCTGATCAATCTGGCCGTGCTGTTCGTCCTGCCGTGGCAAACCGCGAGCGCGGTGTGGGCCGCCAGCGGTCTGTTGATCATCTGGTTGAGCTTGTATTTGCAACAGCGAGTGAGTTTCGTCTTTGGTCTGCTGTTGCAGGTGATTGGCGGTGCGGCGTTCCTGATTGCCGGGCCTGAGTTGCTCGGGCCATTGTCTAGCGAAGGCTTGCGCCCACTGGCCCACAGCGGTTTCTGGACACCGATGGTGCTGGGGCTGGCGGCGATGGTCGGGGCCTGGCGCTTGCAGCTCGGCAATCACGCGACGGCGTTCGATGCCTTGAGTTTGCGGCGTTTGTCCGAACTGCTGTTGGTGTGGGGCGCGGCCTGGTGGGCGTTGGCGTTGGTCAGCGAAGTGTTGCGCTTTGCACCGCTGAATCTGCACGCCACGCTATTGCTCGGCGTCGCGGCGCTGAACGTCGCCGTGTGGATCGTACTGGCCTTACGTTTGAAGTGGCCGGCGTTGGGCTTGCTCTGCACCTTGTTGGTGCTGGTAGCGGGTCTGGTGTTGATCGCGGCCTGGCATGCTCGCTATCACCCGGCAGCAAACTTCGGCTGGCTGGCGTGGGCGGCGGTGTTCGTCGTGCATTTCATCTCGTTGCGACGCTTGGCGCCGATGCTGCCCGCTGCCGCGTTGAGTGCTGCTCATGTGCTCGGTTGCTGGCTGCT
>JAPLSD010000349.1 GCA_026398835.1 Pseudomonas sp. | reverse complement strand
TCAAAAAGTCCTGAATCCGAATCCCGATAATACAGGATTATCTAAATTACAGTGCATTGCAATGATTAAAGATATGATTCCGTCAACTTTTGCAGACTTATCGGCCTCGTTTTTGCGTACTTTCACATTCCCGTTTACATCTTCGTAAACTTCGCAATTCCCAAGCTGCCAACCAAGGAACGGATTTCCATTGTGTTTGATACTGTAATTAAGCAAAAGTTTTTCAATATGCTTGCTTGGATTGCTTAACACTGCCATTCCTTGACCAACTTTTTTTACGGGCAATCCTACATCGTGCAGACGAGCCACTAAGCTGGCTGCGTTGTAAGCATCAAACCCAATTTCTTTGATGTCGTAAGTTTCAGCCTGTTTAATGATGTAGTCGCTAATTTCTCGGTCATCCATTACGTTGCCTTCTGTAATGTGCAAGATGTCAGATCGACGAGCAACCTCAAAAATATCTGCGTAATGTTTTGGAATTAAATCGTATCCATCCTGGGGCAAAAAGAATTTGAATTCAGCCTCATAGTCATCATCAGCAAACCTCTTTAATGTGCATACGGCATTTAAGTCACGAGTTGCCGCCAAGTCAAACCCCATAAATACGGATTCTGGCTCACGTTTTCCACCCAACTTGCAACGGTCATCATCCCAATACGCACGGTCAACCCAAGCTGAATTTGCGCTGACGTACAGATTTAACGTCTTGCAAAGGAACTCATTTAATGCTGCGGGCTTATGTTTTGCTTCTTCTGCTCGTTGTGCAATCGCATCTCCAAAGACGCTGATTCCATGCATTGGATTGGCTTTTGCCCATGTCGTCGGATCGCGCCAATCATCGCCAGGATCAAGGCCGTACAACAAACCAAACCAGTGAGGATTATCAGTAGCTTCGCCGGTCAACATGGTTTGCACCATCATCATGTCTTCGTAGAATTTGGTTTCCTTAGTAAAACTGGCGGTAGTGATGTACACCCTGAGAGGGTTTTGCCGAGCAACCATACCCGAATGAAGCACCTCAATAGAGTTTCTGTCTACAATTTGAGCGGCTTCATCAATGATCGCGCAACTTGGATTTAGACCGTCACCTGTCTTTTTTGCATCCCGGCTAAGTGCTTTGAACATTGACTGAGCATCGCCAGCTTTCATGATTTGATGACGACCAGCGTTGTATAGGGCAGCAATGTCAGAAGGCATTGCGTCAATAAAGCCAGTTGCGGAAGTAAACACAATACCAGCCTGATCCCGAGTGGTTGCCAACGAATAAACCTCTGCGCCAGCTTCGCCAAATCCTAATTCGTATAAAGCAATTGCCGCTGTCAATGTGGATTTACCGGCTTTGCGGGGAATGTAAATAATTACATCTGTAACCATTCGCTTGGTTAAATTCCGTTTGCTGCGAAACCCGTACACCGCGCAAATAATGAAGATTTGAAACGGCTGAAGTATTAATGGTTTGCCAGCATCTGGACCCTTGGTGTGCTTAAGCGTACCAATAAACTTTAGAACGTGTTGGGCATACTTTGCGTGAAATTCATATGCCCAGGCTTGATCTTCTAATTGATTCAGGAAACGTTGACAGGCTAATCGAACATTTCTACAAACCAGAATCTCGCCGCGCACTACTTGCACAGCGTAGAAAATTCCATCTTCGTAATTCACGGGCCAGCAAGTAGATCGGCGTATTTGCCGCCTTCAACTTTGTTTGTAGCCAATCTACCGCGAGGCGTTAAACCCAATTCATTCATCAAAACTATTGCCCTGGCCAATGCTTTGTCACCAGCGGTCAGGTAAGGATTGGGGCCAATATTAGCGCCGCCGTTGAATTTAACAACAACACCGCCAGCTTTGATCCCTTTGCAACATTGAACGTAAATTTCCAACTGCATAGCCAGTGCTGCCAAAATATGTTTGTCTTGATTTGAACCAATGCCATAGGTGACCCATAAAAACTCACTTGTTTCGCTGATAAATTCATCACGGTTCCAGGCATCATGGTTATCCAGCCAATCAGCTTTGGGAACTCGCTGTCGAACTTTTTCAGGCAATGGTTTGGCTTTGTGTTCTGCTTTTGTGCCGTGAACTATGTGTAATTCTGGTGGAAGTCTATTTGTCATGTCCTAATTCTATCATGCCACCCCTATAACCAACCCAGTTTGTGCGAAATTGAT
>JAPLSD010000851.1 GCA_026398835.1 Pseudomonas sp. | reverse complement strand
GTCGCCAAATACCTGTTTGAGCGCCAACGCTTCGCTGCGGTCGTTGGCCTGTGTCGAGGTTCCATGGGTATTGACGTGCTCGACGGCGCTGCTCCTCAGGCCAGCATTTTCAATAGCGGCTGCCATGCATTCGGCGTACTTGCTGCCATCCCGGCTGCTGGAGGTGATCTTTTGCGCCTCGCAATAATTGGCGTAGCCCAAAACGCGGCCGATCGGGGTGGCCTTGCGACGCTCGGCATGCGGCCTGGATTCGAGAACGATCAGCGCCGAGCCTTCGCTGAGCACAAAGCCACAACGATCCGGCATGAACGGGCGGCTCTGTTGATCCGCGGCGAAATCGGAGCGCTGGCACACCGCGCCAAGGCCGTCGAAGCTGTAGTACGACAATTCGTGAGCCATCAACTCCACGGCGCCGCAAATGGCCAGGTCGATTTCACCGCGCTCGATGGCGCGATACGCGCTGCCTATCGCCATGGTCCCGGCAGCACAGGCATCGGAGTGGGTAGAAATGTGATCACGAATGCCGAGAAATCGGGCAAGGTGCAGGGTCTGTTGGTCGACCCGACGAGAAAATGCTCCGCCCACCGGTTCGTGGTTTTGCAGATACCGATCAAGATCCACGCTGCCGGCTTCGTCCATGTATCGACTGGCCTCCTGCAGATCCCGGCTTACACAGTGTTTGTTTGAACCAAGGAACAACCCGCTGGCAACGTGAGCAAAAGCCGAAGGGCTCAGACCTGCATGCTGCAAAGCCTGCCTGGCGACGTACTCGGCCAGCACACTCTGTCGCGGTAACGTTAGAGCATCGCCCGAAGCATCAGCGGTCATTTCCTGCCACTGACGGTGATCGATATAACCGGCTGCGGTATTTGCAAATCCAAGCTCGGCAAACACCGGATGTTCACGAATACACGAACGCTTCTGGCTGATCCGCGAAAACAGCGTGGCAGCGTCCAGCGCCATGGGCGCCACCAGTCCGTATCCCGTGACATAAACTTCTCGCAGCCGCATGAAGAAACTCCTAGGCCGTTTCTTGCAAGCGGGACGCGGCATATTTTTCCACCAGTTGGCGAGAGATCTCGTCCCCTTCCATCGGGACCAATCGTGCGCTGCAGCCGGAACAGACCACCTGCCGACGTTCATTCAGACGCGCTTCGACGGCGCCACACTCGGGGCACGCCTGGGGCAGGTAGTTGAAGACGCTGTGGCACTGTTGCGCCCAGTTGCGCACCGTGGTGGCAGCGAACACGTCCGCGGGCTGCATGCCGACCCGCAGTTGACCCGGGGCATAGGCGCTAAGGCTCTGTTCGAGAAGCACCACACCCGCTTCGGTGATACGGCCCTTGTCGACAAATTGGGTGACGTCGCCAAAAACCGCTACCGCGTGATCCAGCACGCTGGTTTTCGGCAAGGTGCAGCCATAGGTGCGGCCCAACTGAAAACTGAGGTCGACAATATCCAGAGAGTCGGCGCTGAGGTCTTCCACGATACTGCTGTGCTCATCGATAGCATCGACTTCCATCACCAGTAACTGCGCGAGCATTTCGCGAGTACTCGTAATAACGCTCTCCAATTCCAATGGATTGTTCATCATCTATCTCCTTTTAAAGTGTGCGCTTGGGTATTAAGCAGTACCGCAAGAGGCTTAATTTCCTACAGCCTTTCCCTACGGCGCGGGAGTCTAAACTCTCCCCTAGAGGGGAGAGTCAACGCGCCATCACGGTTTTTTAGACGAACTGTTTTCCGCTCAAGACCGGCACTTTGAGTACCTGTTTGATGTACAGAAAAAGTTGGGGGCTGAAAGAGTCGAGATGGAACGGTAGTTCCATCTATTCGCACTTTTTAAAAGAGAGTTGATTAACTTAAGAGGGAGAGCTCTGGCCATTCGCCAGTCTCGAGAAGGCTCAGGAACAATGCCGGCTCGGCAGTCGTTGAAAACCGCCGACCGGCAATGCACATTTCCTGTATCTAGATCTTTGGCAGCGGATTCAAGGCGGTGGTTGCCTTGGGCTTTCTAAAGAAGATGCAATAAACAACCGTGAGGACCAGCAGGAACGGCACACCGAACACCAGGGTCATTTTGAAGGCCTCGGTGAAATAGGTGGTGATCATCACCGCGCCCATCAGCACCAGCCCCAACAACGTGGTGTAGGGGAACAGGCGCATGCGGAAGGACAGTTTCCGCTCGCCGTTGCGCTCATGGTAACGACGGAAACAGTAGTGGGTCAGGAAGATCATGAACCAGGTGAAGATGGCGCCGAACATGGAGATCGCCATCATCAAGGTGAAGGAGCTTTCCGGGTACATCACGTTCAGCAAGGTTGCCAGGGCAATGCCCGAACTGGACAGCAACAAGGCATTCAGCGGGATCCCGGTCTTGCTCAACACCCCCATGGACTTGGGTGCATAGCCGCCACGGGACAGGCTGAACATCATGCGCGTGGTGATGTAGAGCTGACTGTTCATCGCCGACAACGCTGCGATCAGAATCACGAAGTTCATCACCCCGGTTGCGCCGGGAATACCGATGGTCTGCATGACGGTAACGAATGGGCTCTGCGCGTGACCGGCCTGAACCCACGGCACAATCGCCAGCATCAGCGCCAGGGTCAGCAGATAGAACACCACCAGCCGCACGATGGTCGCGCGAAAAGCCTTCTTCACCGCTCGCTCCGGGTCCTGCGCTTCACCGGCGGCCACCGCGATCATTTCCACACTCAAGTAGCTGAAGATCGACACGATCACCGCAATCCACATCCCTTGCAGACCATTGGGGAAGAAGCCGCCGTGGGCGGTGTAGTTGTGCACGCCGTAATCCGGATTGCCGGAACCGAACACCACATACACTGCGAGGATGATGAAGCCGACAATCGCACCGATCTTGATGGTCGAGAACCAGTACTCAAAGGTACCGAAGGTCTTCACGCTGATGGCATTGAGCACGATCAGAATGCTCGAGAACGAGACGATCCAGATCCATTCAGGCACGTTGGCGAACCAGTACTTCATGTACATCGCGACCGCCGTCACTTCCGTGCCCACCGCCAGCACAATCGCCGCCCAATAGGCATAGCGCACCAGGAACCCGGCCAGCGGGCTGACATAGAATTCGGCATAGGCGCCGAACGAGCCGGAGGTCGAGTGGGCCACGGTCATTTCCGCCAGACAGCCCATCAACAGCAAGGTGATGACCGCGCCAATCGCGTAGCTGAGCAGGACGCTCGGCCCGGCATAGCCAATGGCGTAGGCACTGCCCATGAACAGCCCGGTGCCAATCGCACCGCCAATGGCGATCATGCTCATCTGACCCGAGGTGAGCTGGCGCCGCAGGCCCTGCTCACGCTTGGATATGCTTTCAAAACCGGTGTTATCGGTCATTTTTCTGTCCTCTGAATATTGTCTTTCTTGAAGAGAGCAAGTCGTTGGGGTTACCCGTGGGGATCAGCCACACACAGCAGGACACGGATCAGAAAATACTCAGCGGATACTCGATGATCACCCGGACTTCGTTGTTGTCGGTGGTGTCCGCGCGGGCCACTTGGGCGGTCGAACGCAAACTGGCCTGACGCACGCGCACCGACAGATCCTTGGCCTTGCCCTCTTGCACCACGTAGCGCGCTTCAAGGTCGCGCTCCCAGCGCTTGCCGTCACTGCCGTAACGTCCATAGGCGCCATTGGCACCGCCGTCGTAGTGGCTGTCGTCGATATGGTCCCCGCTGACGTAACGCGACATGAAGCTCAGGCCCGGTACGCCGAAAGGCGCCATGTCCAGGTCATAACGCACTTGCCAGGAACGTTCGTTGGGTGCGTTGAAATCGACAATCTGCACCGAGTTGGCGAGGAAGATCGAGGTGCCCGGCTGCTGATCGAAACCCAGATAATCGAACGGCTCATCGCCATCGACCCGTTGGTAAGCGAGGGTCAACCGGTGTGCACCGACCTTGTAAGCGGCGGCCAGCGACCAAGTGGTGTTGTCGATCTTGCCGGCCAGGCGCTGGCCATAGTCGCTGGTGCGGTAAATATTGAAATCCAGGTTCAGCGACTGGAGTTCGCTCAGCGCATAACTGTAGTTGGCGTTGGCGTAGTACTGCCGCCAGATATCGGCGAACTCCGAACCGTACAGGCTGACGCTCAATTGATCGCTCAGGGCATAGCTGCCGCCCAGATAATCGACGCTGCGGGTCTCCACCCCGGCATACAGTGCCTTGAGGGGACCATCGGAGTCGCTCGATGCACCGTTGTTGCCGGAAGTGAAGTGCCCGGCATCGAGCTGCAGTCCTTTCAACTCGCTGCTGGTCAGCTGAACGCCGTTGGCATGAGACGTGAACAGTCGCGCCTGACCGGTGCCAAACACCGGATTGAGCGGCGTCAGATTGCCGTATTTGAGCTCGGTCCTGGAGATCCGCGCCTTGAGCGCACCACCGGCTACGGAATATTCATCCTCGGCGCGACCATCGGAACCGACCGGCAGCAAACCGGTGCCGGTACGACCCTTGCCGCTGTCGAGTTTGAGACCCAACTGCTCGTAGGCATCGATACCAAAGCCGATAATTCCCTGGGTATAGCCGGAGCGGTAATCGAGAATGATCCCGTGGGCCCATTCGTCCCGATAGTTCTGGCCACCCGGGTTGTTGAGGTTGTTGCGGTAGAAATAGAAATTGCGGTTGGTCAGGGTCAGGCTGCTGTCTTCAACAAATCCATTGTCGGGTGCGGCAAAGGCCACTTGGCCGAGACAGCTAGTGATGGCGAGCGGCAAGGCGGGCCAGAGGGACAGTTTCATTCTGCGTGCTCCTTATTAT
>JAPLSD010000735.1 GCA_026398835.1 Pseudomonas sp. | reverse complement strand
CGCCCCGCGTTCCTTGTCTGCGGATTTCTTGATTCTGGAGCCCGAATGCCTAGTCAAAAGGACATCGCCGCCGAAAGCGGCGCACCGATGATTCCTGAACAGCGTCGTGAGTTGATGCTGCGCCAGTTGCGCAAGCATCAGGTGCTGAGCGTTCATCAGTTGATGGAAATGTTCGACTGTTCGCACATGACCATACGCCGCGATATCGCGCTGCTTGAACAGGAAGGACGTGCTTATTCGGTAACCGGTGGAGTGCGAATCGCCAGCCAGCTCCACACTGAGCCCAGCCATCAACTCAAGGCGGTGGTCGAGTTGCCGCAGAAGCAGGCCATGGCCAAGCTCGCGGCGCGGCTGCTGCATGCCGATATGACGATTTATCTGGATGCGGGAACCAGCACACTGGAAATCGTCCCGTACATCAAGGCGCTGTCCGGCATGACGGTGGTGACCAACGACTTCGGCATTGTCCAGGCACTGATCGAAGCGCCCCATGTCACGGTGATTCATACCGGCGGGCAGCTGGATCACTCCAATCAATCCTGCGTGGGCGGCCTGGCGGTTGCCACTTTGCGTCAGGTCGTCACCGATATCGCGTTCATATCGACCAGCTCATGGGATTTGCGTCGCGGCCTCACCACGCCTTCGGCGCTGAAGGTGGAGGTCAAGCAAGTCGCGATGCAATCGGCTTCGCAAGTGGTGCTGGTGGCCAGCAGTTCGAAGTACGGCACGTTCAGCATGTACAAGATCGCCGGGCTCGAGCAGTTCGACATCATCCTCAGCGACGACGCGCTGACCCCTGCCGCGGCCGATAGCATCCGCAAGCAGGGTGTGGAACTGCTGTTGCCTTCCGATAGCAGCGTCTAGCCCTTAGCGCGCCTTCCAGTCCCGCAACCACTGCAAGCCAGCGGATGTATCGCCACGCGGCCGGTATTCGCACCCTACCCAGCCGTCATAGCCCAACTGGTCGATCAGCTCGAACAGGTAGGGATAGTTGACTTCTCCCAGGTCCGGCTCATGCCGGTCCGGCACACCGGCAATCTGGATATGGCCGATGCCGTCGAAGTCCCGACGCAGTTTAGTGGCCAGGTCACCTTCGACGATTTGGCAGTGATAACAGTCGAACTGAACCTTCAGGTTACTGGCGCCCACTTCCCTGCAGATGGCCTGAGCCTGATCCTGCCGATTGAGGAAAAAGCCCGGCATGTCCCGCGTATTGATCGGTTCAAGTAATACCGTGACCCCGACCTTGGCCGCTTGGGTGGTCGCGTAACCGAGGTTCTCCAGGTAAATACCGTAATGCCGTGCCCGGTCATTCTCGGAGGGCAGCAGGCCTGCCATGACATGGATTCGTGAGTTCCCAAGCACGGCGGCGTATTCCAGTGCGCGCTCAAAACCGCTACGAAATTCACTCTCACGGCCCGGCAACGACACCGTGCCCCGCTCGCCCGCAGCCCAATCACCGGGCGGTGCGTTGAACAACGCCTGCACCAGGTCGTTGTCGCTCAAGCGTTGTTTGAGTTCCTGAGCGCTGTAGTCGTAGGGAAACAGATACTCCACCGCTTCGAAACCATCGGCGGCAGCAAAGGCGAAGCGATCCAGAAACTCATGTTCCGGGTAGAGCATGCTGAGGTTAGCGGCAAAACGAGGCATGGTAGCTCCTATGGATGGCTTTCTTGTAGGAGCCGAGCTTGGTCCGGGCGGCGTTCCGACGATGGCGATCTCAAGGACGCCATCGCCGGCAAGCCGTGCTCCTACAGGTGTTCTATGGTCGACAGTTCGTTAAACAAACGGCCAGATCAGCAAGGTAATACAGAAACCCAACGTACCGAGCAAGGTGGTCAGTACCGTCCAGGTGCGCAAGCCGTCGGCCACGTTAAGCCCGGCCAGCTTGGTGAAGATCCAGTAACCGGCATCATTGATATGGGACATGGCCAGCCCGCCACCGCCCATGGCCAGGCACAGCAGGGCCATGTGGTTCGGGGTAAGGCTGAGGGTCGCAATCAGCGGGCTGATGATACCGGCGGTGGTCACCAGCGCCACCGTGGTCGAACCCTGGACCGCGCGCAACAGCATGGTCAGCAGAAAGCCCAGCGCGAGCACCGGCAGACCGGTGGTGCGCAGCATATCGGAGACCACGGCGCCGATACCGGTATCCACCAGCACCTTGCCAAATACACCGCCAGCGCCGGCGATCAAGATCACCATGGCCACGCCAGGCAAGGCCGAACCGATCACATCGGACACCTGAGTGCGGCTCCAGCCCCGACGCGAACCCAGCAGCCAGGCACACAGCAAGGTGTCGATCAGCAGCGCCACCAGCGGCGCACCGAGCACGGTCATGATGCCGCGCAGGATCGATTCGGCAGGCAACAACGAGGTAGACAGAGTCCCCAGCAGAATCAGAATGATCGGCAGCAGGATCAGGCTGACAATCAGACCGAACCCCGGCGGCGGTGCCGGCGGCAACTTGGAGACGATACTGCTGGTGGACTCTTCCAGGCCCATGTGCGACACGGCCACAGCAGCTCGCTCAGTGCTCTTGTCGTTGCCATTGGCCCAGGCGGCCAGATCTTCATTGGTGACATGCGGGCCGTAGCAGATCTTCATTGGTGACATGCGGGCCGTAGACCTCGGCACGAATATCGTCGGTCATCGGGTACACCCGACGGGTCATGCGCCCGGCCACGCGGTAGCCGACATAGCAAAGGAACGCAGTCAGCGGCAGACCGAACATCAGCACGCGGCCGAGGTCGGCGCCCAACTGGCTGGCAGCGGCCACTGCGCCCGGGTGTGGCGGCAGGAAGGCGTGTACGGTCAACAAGGCCGCGCACATCGGCAGCGCGAACACCAACAGCGGCTTACGCGCACTGCGAGCGACGCCATAGGCCAGCGGCATCAGGATGATCACACCGACCTCGAAGAACACCGGCACCCCAACCATGAAGCCGGCAATCGTCAGCGCCAGCGGCGTGCGTCGGTTGCCGAAACGGCTGATCAAGGTCTTGGCCAGCGCCTCGGCACCGCCGGAAAGCTCGATGATCCGCCCGATCATCGCGCCCAGGGCAATGATGATCGCGATATGGCCCAGGGTCTTGCCCATGCCACCTTCGATGGTGGCGACCAGATCGGCCGGCTTCACCCCGGCCACCAGCGCCACCAGAATGCTCACCAGCATCAAGGCCACGAACGGCTGAAACTTGTACTTGAGCACCAGGAACAACAGCAGCGCGATGCCCACCCCTGCGGTCACCATCAGGATTAACGGGCTCATTTCAGAAACCCTCCACGCCGGGTGTACGAAAGGGCTCGTCTGAAAATGCCGCAGTGAAGGTGAGTCATGCCTGGATTTCCTCTTGTTATTGTATTTTTAGGCAAGCCGGGGGCATCGAGAGTCGCTGCGCGTCTCCCGGACAGGGCCTGCGTTATCGATCTGTCGTGTTCTGTGGTGTTCTATCGTGCTCTATCGTTTTAAAAAAATTCAGCGCACTACCAGTGTGCGCCGAAGGTCTCTCGCAGCTCGTCCAGCGCTGCCTGATCGAGAGGTTCGGGCTTGGGATTGCTCATCAGCCAGAGCCGTGCGGTTTCCTCAAGCTCTTCCAGGGCGTAGCTGGCCCTGGAGACCGAACTCTCCCAGACCACCGGGCCCAGCCGCTCAAGCATCACACCGCGAACGCTGTTGGCCAGCTGAGCGACCTGTTCGGCGACCTTTGGTGAACCGGGACGCTGGTAGCCAATCAACGGGATATGCCCGACTTTCATGACCTGATACGGCGTCAATGGCGGCAGAATGTCGTCCGGTTGCCAGACGCCCGCCAGCGTCAACGCCACCAGATGGGTGGAATGGGTATGCACCACGCCACCGACACTCGGGTTGCGGTCGTAGACCTGACGATGCAGCGCCAGGGTCTTTGAAGGCTTGTCACCGGACACCCATTCGCCAGCCAGATTGACCTTGGCAATCGTCGCCGGGTCGAGGCGCCCGAGGCAGACATCGGTCGGCGTGATCAGCCAGCCGTCGTCCAGGCGCGCGCTGATGTTGCCGGCGCTGCCAACGGTGTAACCGCGCTGGTAGAGGCTGCGGCCAACCTCACAGATTTCTTCGCGCAAGGCGTTTTCGTT
>JAPLSD010000222.1 GCA_026398835.1 Pseudomonas sp. | reverse complement strand
CGCTCCATTCGCGGGCAAGCCCGCTCCCACAACACCTGCACACATGCACCTTATTGGTTGTTATCACCATGAATACTTCAACGCTCAAAGCACATATGGATATTGCCCAGCCGGTTCGCAAAAGCCGTCTGACCAATCCCGGCTGGTTTCTGGTCAGCCCCTCGGTCGCCCTGTTGTTACTCTGGATGATCGTGCCGCTAGGCATGACCCTGTACTTTTCGCTGATCCGCTACAGCCTGCTCTACCCCGGTGAAAACCAGTTCGTGGGGCTGGAGAACTTCACCTACTTCCTGACCGATTCGGGCTTCCTGCCTGGCGCCACCAATACCCTGTTGCTGGTGGGCAGTGTGTTGCTGATCAGTGTGGTGCTCGGCGTGTTGATCAGCGCCCTGCTGGAGGCCAGTGAGTTCCTCGGTCGCGGTATCGTCCGCGTACTGCTGATCTCACCGTTTTTCATCATGCCGACCGTGGGGGCGTTGATCTGGAAAAACCTGATCTTTCACCCGGTGTCGGGAATTCTCGCCGCAGTGTGGAAGCTGTTCGGCGCTCAGCCGGTGGACTGGCTGGCCCATTACCCACTGCTGTCGATCATCATCATTGTGTCGTGGCAATGGCTGCCCTTCGCGATCCTGATCCTGATGACCGCCATGCAGTCCCTGGACCAGGAACAGAAAGAAGCCGCGCGCCTGGACGGTGCCGGCCCAATCGCGATTTTCTGGCACCTGACCTTGCCGCACCTGGCCCGCCCCATTGCCGTGGTGGTGATGATCGAGACGATCTTTCTGCTCTCGGTGTTCGCCGAAATCTTCACCACCACCAACGGTGGCCCCGGCTTCGCCTCGACCAACCTTGCCTACCTGATCTACAACCAGGCGCTGGTGCAATTCGATGTCGGCATGGCTTCGGCCGGCGGCCTGATTGCGGTAGTGATCGCCAATATCGCGGCGATTGTCCTGGTCCGGATGATCGGCAAAAACCTGACTGACAAGCCTTGAGGCCTGCGCCATGACTCTTCAACAATCCCGTCGTCTGCAAAGCCTGCTGCTCGGCACCCTGGCCTGGGCCATCGCGATCCTGATTTTCTTCCCGATCTTCTGGATGGTGCTGACCAGTTTCAAAACCGAAATCGATGCCTTCGCTACACCGCCGCAGTTCATCTTCACCCCGACACTGGAGAACTACCTGCACATCGAAGACCGCAGTGGTTACCTAAGCTTCGCCTGGAACTCAGTGGTGATCTCCTTCAGCGCCACCGCCTTGTGCCTGCTGATCGCAGTGCCGGCGGCCTACTCCATGGCGTTCTATGAAACCAAACGCACCAAAGGCACATTGCTGTGGATGCTCTCCACCAAAATGCTGCCGCCGGTGGGCGTGCTGATGCCGATCTACCTGCTGGCCAAGAGTTTCGGCCTGCTGGATACGCGGATCGCGCTGATCGTGATCTACACCCTGATCAACCTGCCGATCGTGGTCTGGATGATTTACACCTACTTCAAAGACATCCCCAAGGACATCCTCGAAGCCGCCCGCCTCGATGGCGCGACGCTGTGGCAGGAAATGGTCCGGGTGTTGCTGCCGATCGCCAAGGGAGGTCTGGCGTCCACCGTCCTGTTGTCGCTGATCCTGTGCTGGAACGAGGCCTTCTGGTCGTTGAACCTGACCTCCTCTCAAGCCGCGCCACTGACTGCCTTGATCGCCTCCTACTCAAGCCCTGAAGGCTTGTTCTGGGCCAAGCTCTCGGCCGTTTCCACACTGGCCTGCGCGCCGATTTTGATCTTCGGCTGGATCAGCCAGAAACAATTGGTCCGCGGCCTGTCCTTCGGCGCCGTGAAGTAAACATTCTCGCGAACAATTAAAAATGGAGGCCCATCATGGCCAACCTGAAAATCAAGAATCTGCAAAAAGGCTTCGAAGGCTTTTCCATCATCAAGGGTATTGACCTGGAAGTGAACGACCGCGAGTTCGTGGTCTTCGTCGGTCCGTCCGGTTGCGGAAAATCCACACTGCTGCGGCTGATCGCAGGTCTGGAGGAAGTCAGCGGCGGGACCATCGAGCTCGATGGCCGCGACATCACCGAAGTGAGCCCGGCCAAACGCGACCTGGCCATGGTGTTTCAAACCTACGCCCTGTACCCGCATATGAGCGTGCGCAAAAACATGTCCTTCGCCCTCGACCTGGCCGGTGTGCCCAAGGCCGAAGTCGATAAAAAGGTCGGCGACGCCGCGCGAATTCTCGAACTGGAACCGATGCTCGAACGCAAACCGAAGCAGCTGTCCGGCGGTCAGCGCCAGCGTGTGGCCATCGGCCGGGCGATTGTGCGCAATCCAAAAATCTTCCTGTTCGACGAACCGCTGTCCAACCTTGACGCCGCCCTGCGGGTGCAAATGCGTCTGGAGCTGTCGCGGCTGCACAAGGAACTGCAAGCGACAATGATCTACGTCACCCACGACCAGGTCGAAGCCATGACCCTGGCCGACAAAGTGGTAGTACTCAATGCCGGACGCGTCGAGCAGGTCGGCTCGCCGCTGGAGCTCTATCACCAGCCTGCCAACCTGTTTGTGGCCGGCTTCCTCGGTACGCCAAAAATGGGCTTTCTCAAAGGCAAAGTCAGCCGAATCGAGGCTCAAGGCTGTGAAGTCGAACTGGACGCCGGCACCCGCATCCGCCTGCCGCTCAGTGGCCGGAGCTTGAGCGTCGGCAGCCCGATCACCCTGGGGATTCGTCCGGAACACCTGAACCTGGCGCAACCGGGCGACTGCAGCTTGCAGGTCACCGCCGATGTCAGCGAGCGCCTGGGCAGCGACACGTTCTGCCACGTCCTGACCGCTTCCGGTGAAGCCCTGACTATGCGCATACGCGGTGACCTGGCCAGCCGTTATGGCGAGAAACTGAGCCTGCACCT
>JAPLSD010000136.1 GCA_026398835.1 Pseudomonas sp. | reverse complement strand
TGTCATCTGTTCCCGCGAAGACTACGACTGGGCGGTGTCCAAACTGATTCAGTACGGTCTGGATCGACGTGCCGGCGAAGTGTTGTTCTCGCCAAGCCACCATGACTTGAGCGCTCGCGATCTGGCTGACTGGATCGTGGCCGACAACCTGCCAGTGCGCCTGCAACTGCAGCTGCATAAATATCTTTGGAATGACGAGCCGGGGCGCTGAAATGACTGAGCATCTGAATCAACAGCTTTCTAATGAGAAGCGTGCGGTAATCCTGCTGTCGGGCGGTCTGGATTCCGCGACCGTAGTGGCAATGGCTCGCGCAGATGGCTACAGCTGCTACACCATGAGCTTCGATTACGGTCAGCGTCATCGCGCCGAACTGGACGCCGCCGCTCGGGTCGCCCGGGATCTTGGTGTCGTCGAGCACAAGGTGATTGGCCTGAATCTGAATGGCATTGGCGGCTCGGCTCTGACCGACAGCTCAATCGATGTGCCAGAAGCGCCAAGCGAAGGTATTCCGGTCACCTACGTGCCGGCGCGCAATACCGTGTTCCTCTCGCTCGCCCTTGGCTGGGCGGAAGTGCTCGGTGCGCGGGACATCTTCATCGGTGTGAACGCGGTGGACTACTCCGGTTACCCAGACTGCCGTCCGGAGTTTGTCGAGGCTTTCGAGCGCATGGCCAACCTGGCGACAAAGGCCGGGGTAGAGGGGCAGGGCTTCCGTATCCAGGCGCCGCTACAGAATATGAGCAAGGCCGAAATCGTCAAGGCTGGCGTGAAGCTTGGCGTCGACTACGGGCTGACGGTGTCCTGCTATCAGGCGGACGATAACGGTCGCGCATGTGGGAAATGTGACAGTTGCCGTCTGCGTGCTGAAGGCTTTGCGGCCGCCGGAATTAGCGACCCAACACCTTATTTTTGATTTATTTTGATTAGGGTGTTGAATTCCCTTTAAAAATCAGTATTATACGCGCACCACACAGCGGGTCGTTAGCTCAGTTGGTAGAGCAGTTGGCTTTTAACCAATTGGTCGTAGGTTCGAATCCCACACGACCCACCATTTTAGATGTAGATGTTTGAAAATCTGGAAGGCCCATGAAAATGCGGATTTCCAGATTTTTTTTTGCCCTGGATTTTAGTTCTGTCCAATCCGGGCGCTTCACTGCTTTAAGCAGGTCAGAATCATCTTTTGAATCCACTGGATATTCTGTAGCCTTGCGCAGCTTCAACGCTGTCCGTGCCTGATGAACTCACTCTCCCGGCGGGGCCCTGATCGGTCCGGAGCCGGTGGTATACTCGACTTTCGCGCAACCGCGCTTGCAGGTCTTGCGAACATGACGCAAATTTCCGAACGCCTTCTGGTTCAAGCCCACCTCGATGCCAAGCAGCCCAAGCCGCTAAGCGCCGAAGAGGAAGCCTATTACCGTGCCGCCATCGCTGCCGAGCTCAAAGCTCAGGACGCGGTGCTGGTTGCTCACTTCTATTGCGATCCGATCATTCAGGCCCTGGCCGAAGAAACCGGCGGCTGTGTGTCCGACTCATTGGAGATGGCCCGCTTCGGCAACGCCCATCCGGCCAAGACGGTGGTGGTCGCCGGTGTGAAGTTCATGGGCGAGACCGCAAAGATCCTCAATCCGGAAAAACGTGTGCTGATGCCGACCCTGGAAGCGACTTGCTCGCTGGATCTGGGTTGCCCGGTGGACGAGTTCTCGGCGTTTTGCGATCAGCACCCTGAGCGCACGGTGGTGGTGTATGCCAACACGTCAGCCGCCGTCAAAGCTCGTGCTGATTGGGTGGTGACTTCCAGCTGTGCAGTGGAAATCGTCGAAAGCCTGATGGATAACGGCGAGACGATCATCTGGGCCCCGGACAAGCACCTGGGCACTTATATTCAGCGCAAAACCGGTGCTGACATGTTGCTCTGGGATGGTGCCTGCATCGTCCACGAAGAGTTCAAGTCCAAGCAGCTCGAAGACATGAAGATGCTGTATCCGGATGCGGCGATTCTGGTTCACCCCGAGTCACCGACGGCGGTCATCGAGCTGGCCGATGCGGTGGGTTCTACCAGTCAGCTCATAGCGGCTGCGCAAAGCCTGCCAAACAAGACGTTTATCGTGGCCACCGATCGCGGCATTTTCTACAAGATGCAGCAGTTGTGCCCGGACAAGGTCTTCATTGAGGCGCCAACGGCCGGTAACGGCGCGACATGCCGCAGTTGTGCGCATTGCCCGTGGATGGCGATGAACACCCTTGAGCGCATGCTGCAGTCCCTGCGAGAGGGGGGCAATGAGATCTTCGTCGACCCGGCGCTGATTCCCCAGGCCATTCGGCCGCTCAAGCGCATGCTCGACTTTACCCAGGCAGCGCGCATGAAGCTGGCGGGTAATGCCTGATCGATCGTTCCCACGCAGAGCGTGGGAACGATCAATAGCCACACACAAAAACGCCCCGAATCTATCGGGGCGTTTTTGTGTGTGGTGGATTATTTTTTCTTCTTCGGGATTTGTACCAGCTGGGTATTGGAGTACATGTCGTGCCAGCTGCGTTTCTGTTTATCGAACAGTGACCAGATGAAGCCCAGGCCGATACACAGCCAGGATGCGATCGACACGACGAAGCGCAACAAGGCCTGCCACAGGCTGATGCCCGTGCCGTCGGGGTTCTGTACGCGAATGCACCAGACTTGCATGCCAAGTGTCTGACCGGACCAGGTCCAGAATTTGGCGAAGAAGCCGAAGAGGACGAACAGCAGGATCGTTGAAAGCAGCGGGTCACCGTCCAGTGCGCCGGAGTCGGTCAGGGCGCGCATTTTTTCTTCGCCGATGATCGCCATCTGCACCATTTTGTAAATGCCCCCGGTGACGATCAACAGGGCAGTGCACAACAGGAAGTCATAGAACATCGCTGCCAGGCGACGGCCCAGGCCGGCGGCGGGAAAGTCGCCTTGGGGGCTTAGCAGGTGTTTCGACATGACAGAACTCTCGGCTGAAAAAAGCCATTTTACGGAATTACGCGCACAAAAAAGCCCCTGATGTCAGCATCAGGGGCTTTTTCGTTACAGAGGATCAGGCTTCTGCTTGTACTTCGTCAGCCTGCATGCCTTTTTGGCCTTGCACAGCAACGAAAGTCACTTTCTGGCCTTCTTTCAGGCTCTTGAAGCCGTTGCCCTGAATAGCGCGGAAATGGACGAACAGATCCGGACCGCTTTCTGGAGTGATAAAACCAAAACCTTTTTCGTCGTTAAACCACTTGACGGTACCGCTCTGACGTTGGGACATTTCTTATTTCCTTTGACGCAAAAATTAATGACAGTCTCTTTCTAATGAAAGAGTACTGGGGCTGGTTGCAGGAAAGTAAGAGACGTAGAACGGGTTGTAGCAAACTTATGGCTACTGCCCAGGTCACGGTTCCAAGCGACCCATGCAAACACAGTGAAGAAACTCTACGCCAACTAAGGGAGAAAAAACAAGCCCTTCGAAGCCCCCGGTTTTACTCAGTGTGAGGGTCGTTTGCAGACTGGCGATATCGCTTATTCGATAGAACTGTTCAATTGTTTTCGATCGTTATAAGCCAAGTTCATTATCGAAGCTTATAGTCAAAAGCATGCCCTGTTTCATGGCGGTTGCGTTACACATTAGTGCACTGTTAACGCAACCGCGTTACTTATAGAAACAGTCAATCAACCGCGATAGTAGCGTTGTGGCACAAATGGCATTTTGCTTACATTCATTGGCACCTTTTTCCCACGAACAATCGCCCATACGGGTGTGTCGAGTGCCATGTAATGGCTGTCGAGGTAACCCATGGCCAATGGGCCGCCCAACGTTGGCCCAAAACCGCCGCTGCAGACGGTACCGATCACTGCGCCTTCTTCGTTGACGATCTCTGCACCTTCACGCACCGGGGTGCGTTCCTGAGGTAACAGGCCGACCCGTTTGCGGCTGACACCGGTTTGTTGCTGAGCGAACACGGTTTCTGCGCCGGGGAAGCCACCGGCACGAGGGCCATCGGCGCGACGAGCCTTGGAGATGGCCCAGAGCAGGCTGGCCTCTATAGGTGTGGTCTCGGTATTCATGTCGTGGCCGTAGAGGCACAGGCCGGCTTCCAGACGCAGCGAGTCGCGGGCACCGAGGCCAATCGCCGCCACTTCCGGTTCAGCCAGCAGTGCGCGAGCCAAGGCTTCTGCGTTGGCGGCTGGCACGGAGATTTCAAAACCGTCTTCGCCGGTGTAACCGGAACGGCTGACGTAGCATTCCACGCCGAGCAACTTCACGCTGGCGAACTGCATGAAGGTCATCTTCGACACTTCAGGTGCCAGACGCGCCAGTATCGTTACCGCTGTCGGGCCTTGCAGGGCGAGCAGAGCGCGTTCTTCGAACAGTGGCTGAATTTCACACTGGCCGCCGATGTGCTTGCGCAGGTGCGCCAGATCCTGATCCTTGCAGGCAGCGTTGACCACCAGGAACAGCTCGTCGTTGCCAAGGTTGGCGACCATCAGGTCATCGAGAATACCGCCGGTTTCATTGGTGAACATTGCATAACGCTGCATACCCACTGGCAGGTCGATGATGTCCACGGGCACCAGGGTCTCCAGCGCCTTGGCGGCATTGGTGCCGGTCAGGCGAATCTGACCCATGTGCGAAACATCGAACAACCCGGCTTGATCACGGGTGTGCTGGTGTTCTTTCATCACGCCCAGTGGGTATTGCACCGGCATGTCGTAGCCGGCGAATGGCACCATGCGCGCGCCGAGTTCCAGATGCAGGGCGTGCAGCGGGGTTTTCAACAGTTGTTCGGTGGACATGTTCAGCTCCTGAAAAAATGCACTGATGCAGCCTGGCTCGCATCAGCACTCAATAATGTTGACCGCCAAACCGCCACGGGCGGTTTCCTTGTATTTGCTTTTCATATCGGCGCCGGTCTGGCGCATGGTGCGGATGACCTTGTCGAGGGAAACGTAGTGTTGACCGTCGCCGCGCAGGGCTATGCGCACCGCATTGATGGCTTTCACCGAACCCATGGCGTTGCGCTCGATGCACGGCACCTGGACCAGGCCGCCAATCGGGTCGCAGGTCAGTCCGAGGTTGTGTTCCATACCGATCTCAGCAGCGTTTTCTACTTGTTGCACGGTGCCGCCCAGCACTTCGCAGAGTGCTCCAGCGGCCATCGAACAAGCGACGCCAACCTCACCCTGGCAGCCGACTTCGGCACCGGAGATCGAGGCGTTCTCCTTGTACAGAATGCCAATCGCCGCCGCGGTGAGCAGAAAGCGCACCACGCCGTCTTCATTGGCACCCGGAATGAAGCGCATGTAGTAATGCAAAACCGCAGGAACAATCCCCGCTGCGCCGTTGGTCGGTGCAGTGACGACACGTCCGCCGTTGGCGTTTTCTTCGTTGACCGCCAGGGCGTACAGGTTGACCCAGTCGAGCACCGAGAGCGGATCGCGCAGGGCCGCTTCGGGGCTCTTGCACAATTGCTGATACAGCGCTGCCGCACGGCGTTTGACCTTCAAACCACCGGGCAGAATCCCTTCGTTGCGGCAACCGGCTGCGACGCAATCCTGCATCACTTGCCAGATTTTCAGCAGACCGGCACGGGTTTCCGCTTCCGGGCGCCAGGCGCTTTCATTGGTCAGCATCACCTGGCTGATGGACAGGCCGTAGGTGGTGCAATGGCCAAGCAAGTCCTTGGCACTCTTGAACGGGAAGGTCAGCGG
>JAPLSD010000341.1 GCA_026398835.1 Pseudomonas sp. | reverse complement strand
CCTTGCCGATTCCCTTCGCACCGATGCAGCCATTGACTGGGGTTGGGCTGCGCAGCTGTTTGTACGAGGCGGGCTTCTCCCTGTATCACGCGGGCCAGTGCCTGCGGATCGTTATTTGATAGCTGAAATGTGTTGCTGGATACGGCACTTTTCAGCGAAGCGGCTAGCCTGTAGTGGTGCGGGTTGTAGCAGTCTCGCACCGACAGTGTGCACTTCGGTGACGCATGCTGTTACAGGGTGGTTGCACGCCGTTAAGTGTCTTGGTTGCAATGATGGCACTTGCTGGTTGCGCCTTTTGAAAATAAAGGTTTCACCTTCCGCGGTTTAGACGGTTGCACGCCCAATGAAAATGGGCTCGAAACAGTCGAAATAACAATATAAGAGCGACTTTTTTCAGAATAAAAAACCTATGGCACGCCACTTGCTCTGCGCTTAGTAGCTGAATCAAAGCTTCCGCTGAAGTTGCTGTGCTAACTAAAAAAACCTCAGGAGCACCATCACATGTCGCAGACGTTTTACAGGAAAGGTTTTCTGGCACTCGCAGTCGCTACTGCATTGGGTGTTTCTTCGTTTGTTCAAGCAGATGTCAAAATTGGTGTGGCAGGTCCGATGACCGGTGCTAACGCTTCCTTTGGCTTGCAGTACATGAAAGGGGCGCAAGCTGCGGCGGATGCAATCAACGCCAAGGGCGGCATCAACGGCGAAAAAATCGTACTGGTCCAGGGCGATGACGCCTGCGAACCGAAACAGGCGGTGGCCGTAGCGAACAAAATGACGCAGGACAAGGTAATAGGCGTCGTCGGGCATTTCTGCTCATCGTCGACCATTCCTGCTTCTGAGGTGTATTCCGATGCGGGGATCATTGCGATTACCCCAGGCTCTACCAACCCAGCGGTCACCGAGCGCGGCCTGCCCGCCATGTTGCGTTTGTGCGGGCGTGATGACCAGCAAGGTATCGTTGCGGGTAACTACATCGTCGACGTCCTGAAAGGCAAGAAAGTTGCCGTCATCAACGACAAAGACACCTACGGTAAAGGTCTGGCGGACGCGACTGCCAAGCAGTTGACCGCACGTGGCGTGAAGCCGGTTCTGGAAGAAGGTCTGACCCGCGGCGAGAAAGATTTCAGCGCCCTGATCACCAAAGTCCGTTCGGTAGGGGCTGATGTCCTTTACTTCGGCGGCCTGCACCCGGAAGCCGGCCCACTGGTCCACCAACTGCGTGAGCAAGGTCTCAAAGACGTCAAGTTCATGTCCGATGACGGCATCGTGACTGACGAAATGGTCACCACTGCCGGTGGTGCTCCGTACGTTGACGGCGTGTATATGACCTTCGGGGCCGACCCGCGTCTGATTCCAGACAGCAAGGCTGTCGTAGACACCTTCCGCAAGTCCGGTTACGAGCCTGAAGGCTACACCCTGTACGCCTACGCCTCGGTGCAAGCTCTGGCTGCCGGCTTTAATGGTGCCAAGTCGAACAAAGGCGAAGACGCCAGCAAATGGCTCAAGGCGCACTCGGTGGAAACCGTGATGGGCAAGAAGGAATGGGATAGCAAGGGCGACCTGAAAATCTCCGACTACGTGGTTTACCAGTGGGATGCTGCGGGCAAATACCACCAGCTGGAAAAACAGAAGTGAGATAAACGCATCGCCAGGTCTGGGTCTCTCGATACAAGTCGTGGGGCGCAGGCCCGGCTTTGATAATGGGTTCTGCAATCGTGCCGACCCGGTATTTTTCTTCTGAGCCACATGACCCCGGCAAAGTGCGCCTCACAAGGGCTCATCGATACCGGGTTCGCGGTGGCCTCTCAAGTTAGTGAGAGTGCATGATGGACGGTATTTTCCTGCAACAAGTTATCAACGGTCTGACTCTCGGGTCGGTCTACGGCCTGATCGCCATCGGCTACACAATGGTCTACGGCATCATCGGTATGATCAACTTCGCCCACGGCGAGGTTTATATGATTTCCGCGTACCTCGCGGCGATCAGCCTGGCTCTACTGTCCTACTTCGGTGTCGAATCCTTTCCGTTGTTGATCCTGGGCACTCTGCTGTTCACTGTCTTCGTGACCGGTGTGTATGGCTGGGTCATCGAGCGCATCGCTTACAAACCGCTGCGCAACTCCACCCGACTGGCACCGCTGATCAGTGCTATCGGCGTTTCTCTGATCCTGCAGAACTACGCACAGATCGCTCAGGGCTCACGGCAACAGGGTATTCCTACGCTGCTGAGCGGTGGACTGAGATTCGAAATCGGTACTGGGTTTGTGCAGATCACCTACACCAAGATCTTCATTCTGATTGCAGCCTTTGTCGGGATGGCCCTGCTGACCTACATCATCAAATACACCAAGTTGGGGCGCATGTGTCGTGCGACCCAACAAGACCGCAAGATGGCCTCGATCCTCGGGATAAACACCGACCGGGTGATCTCCTACGTGTTCATCATCGGTGCCGCCATGGCTGCGCTGGCCGGTGTCTTGATCACGGTGAACTACGGCACCTTCGATTTCTACGCAGGCTTCGTGATCGGCATCAAGGCCTTCACCGCTGCGGTGCTCGGCGGGATTGGTTCGCTGCCTGGCGCCATGCTCGGCGGGATCATTCTCGGCATCTCCGAGTCGCTGTTTTCCGGCGTGATCAACTCTGACTACAAGGACGTCTTCAGCTTCACGCTGCTGGTACTGATCCTGATTTTCCGTCCTCAAGGCCTGTTGGGTCGCCCACTCGTGGCGAAGGTATAAGTATGTCCGACACTAATAACAAACCTATCGATGTCAAAAAAAGCCTGATCGACGCCGTTCTGGCCGGGTTGATTGCCCTGATTGTCTTCGGCCCGATCGTGGGCGTAGTGCTTGAAGGTTATAGCTACAACCTGCAGCCGACACGTGTGGCCTGGATGGTCGGGGCGGTGATGATCGGCCGTCTCGTCTTGAGCCTGTTCATGCAGACCGCCAGGGGCGTGAAGGTCCAGCAAAGCTTCGAAGTCACCGGCTCAGGCGTGCATGTGCTGCCACCTGATTACAAGTCGCGGCTGCGCGTGATCATCCCGGGTTTGATCGTGCTCGCTATCGTGTTTCCGATCTTCGCCGACAAGTACCTGCTGACGGTGGTGATCCTGGGGCTGATCTACGTGTTGCTGGGCCTTGGCCTGAACATCGTGGTCGGTCTGGCGGGTCTGCTCGACTTGGGTTACGTGGCGTTCTACGCCATCGGCGCTTATGGCCTGGCGCTGGGTTATCACTACCTTGGCCTGGGTTTCTGGACCATGTTGCCGCTGTCGGCACTTATGGCGGCGATGGCCGGATGCATACTCGGCTTCCCGGTCTTGCGCATGCACGGCGACTACCTGGCCATCGTGACCCTGGGCTTCGGTGAAATCATTCGCCTGATACTGACCAACTGGCTGTCCTTCACGGGCGGGCCGAACGGTATGCCGGTGCCATCACCGTCGGTTTTCGGTATTGAGTTCGGGCGCGTGGCGAAGGATGGCGGGATACCCTTCCATGAATTCTTCGGGACTGAATACAACCCGAACGTAAAGTTTATGCTCATCTATGGCGTGCTGTTTCTCGTCGTGATGCTGGTGCTGTACATCAAGCATCGTCTGACCCGCATGCCGGTCGGTCGTGCCTGGGAGGCCTTGCGTGAAGATGAAATCGCCTGCCGTGCCATGGGCCTCAACCACGTACTGGTCAAGCTGTCGGCCTTTACCCTGGGGGCTTCCACTGCCGGTCTGGCCGGTGTGTTTTTCGCCAGCTATCAAGGCTTCGTCAACCCGACCTCGTTCTCGTTCTTCGAGTCGGCGTTGATCCTCGCCATTGTCGTGCTCGGCGGTATGGGGTCGACCGTCGGTGTGGTGATCGCCGCGTTCGTGCTGACCGTCGCTCCGGAACTGCTGCGCGGCTTCGCGGAATACCGCGTGTTGCTGTTTGGCGTCCTCATGGTACTGATGATGATCTGGAAACCGCGGGGCCTGATTCGTATCAGCCGTACCGGTGTGACCCCACGTAAAGGAGTGGCGCCATGAACGATGAAGTCATTCTCTCGGTAGAAAATCTGATGATGCACTTTGGCGGGATCAAAGCCCTGAGTGATGTCAGCCTGAAGATCAAACGCAACTCGATCTCTGCCCTGATTGGCCCCAACGGCGCTGGCAAGACCACGGTGTTCAACTGCCTGACTGGCTTCTACAAGGCCACAGGTGGCCGCATCCAGCTCAATAGCCGGGGCACCAGCACCAATGTGATCAAGATGCTGGGTGAGCCGTTCAAGGCGACCGATTTCGTCTCGCCAAAGGCTTTTGGCAGCCGTCTGTTCTACAAAATGTTCGGCGGCACGCACCTGATCAATCGTGCGGGGCTGGCGCGGACGTTCCAGAACATTCGTCTGTTCCGGGAAATGTCGGTATTGGAAAACCTGTTAGTGGCCCAGCACATGTGGGTCAATCGCAACCTGGTGGCGGGGATTCTCAACACCAAGGGTTACCGCAAAGCCGAAAGCGACGCGCTGGACCATGCATTCTATTGGCTGGAAGTGGTGGACCTGGTGGATTGCGCCAACCGTTTGGCCGGGGAGCTGTCCTACGGCCAACAACGGCGTCTGGAAATCGCCCGGGCCATGTGCACGCGGCCGCAAATCATTTGCCTGGACGAACCGGCTGCCGGCCTCAACCCGCAGGAAACCGAAGCCCTGAGCAAGATGATTCGGTTACTGCGCGACGAACACGACCTGACCGTGGTGCTGATCGAACACGACATGGGCATGGTCATGAGTATTTCCGATTACATCGTGGTACTTGATCACGGCAACGTAATTGCCGAAGGTGGTCCGGACCAGATCCGCAACGATCCGAAAGTGATTGCTGCGTACCTGGGTGCTGATGAAGAGGAGTTGGTATGAACGAACCGATCCTCGAACTAAAAGAGATCGAAGTGTTTTACGGGCCGATCCAGGCGCTGAAAAAAGTATCGTTGCACATCAATGAAGGTGAAACCGTCAGCCTGATCGGCTCCAACGGCGCCGGCAAGTCGACGCTGTTGATGTCGATCTTCGGTCAGCCGCGGGCCAGCAGTGGGCAGATCATCTATCGCGGTGTCGACATCACGCACAAGTCCTCGCACTACATCGCCTCCAACGGCATTGCGCAGTCGCCGGAAGGGCGGCGGGTGTTCCCCGACATGACCGTCGAGGAAAACCTGTTGATGGGCACCATCCCCATCGGTGACAAGTTCGCCACGCAAGACATGCAGCGCATGTTCGAGCTGTTTCCGCGACTCAAGGAACGTCGAAATCAGCGTGCCATGACCATGTCCGGCGGCGAACAGCAAATGCTGGCTATCGCTCGGGCACTCATGAGTCGACCCAAGTTGCTGCTGCTCGATGAACCGTCGCTGGGGCTGGCGCCGATCATCGTAAAGCAGATCTTCCATACCCTGCGTGAACTGGCGGCCTCCGGGATGACGATCTTCCTGGTGGAACAGAACGCCAACCATGCGCTGAAATTGTCGGATCGGGCGTACGTGATGGTCAACGGTAAAATCCGCTTGACCGGCACCGGCGAGGAGCTGTTGGTCAACGAGGAGGTGCGCAACGCCTATCTCGGCGGTCACTAAGCCATCGAGGTCATCAAAAACGCCCTGACGTGCTCCGCGTCAGGGCGTTTTTTTTGTGTGTACGACAGCCAACCGGTCTGAGGTTTTTCGGGTGTCCATAGTGTTTCGGAAAATTGTGGAAAACAAATTTAACAACCTGTTAAAGCGCGACATAAAGCCGCTGCAAATAGTTGTTTTGTCACGGTTTTGACTTGTCCCCGTTTGCTGTGGAGCTGGCTGTGGGTAACGTGGGAGTAGCTGGCTGAAAGCCTTGATGGACGTGGCCTGTAGCGTGGTGATTGTTTTTTGATCAGGCGTTTTTACGTAGCTTGGAATGGGTGTTGTCAACCTTTTTATTGTCACAGAAAGACGGCCAAAAAAGCGTGGTGAAGCCTGTGGATAAGTCTGTGGTTAAACTCTGGAAAGACTCCGCAAGGTGGCGTAGTTACTGGCTTGGCGCCATCGCGCTGAAGACTGAGTGGTTGCGTCGTTTCGAAACTGCTACATGTGGCGCTCTGCGGGTCAAGCAAAAAACTTGCAGATTCGCGCTACAGGCCCTGTGGATAGTGGCTTTGAGCATTTTGCACTTGCCCCCAAAGACTGTGGACGGGGCTGTGGATAAGGTGCGTGCAGTTGGCTGCAAGCCGCGGTGGACATGACGCTGGCGTGTCTGGTCGTTTTTTGTACAGCTAACATGACACAATCTTCATTATCGTGATTTTGGGTTCAGGTACTCTGCGCGCCTTGGCGCCTCCATATGGGCGTTCGTCATTTGACGACCTGGAGCAACTGCATGACCGATAGTCCCTCCTTTG